>NZ_JBHVRR010000036.1:0-57413 GCF_042885635.1 Streptomyces sp. NPDC058045
GGTGGTGCGGGTCAGGGTGCGTATGCGGCGGCGAATGCTCATGCGGACGCGGTGGTGGAGCGGCGTCGTGCGGAGGGGCTGCCCGGACTCTCCCTTGCCTGGGGGCCGTGGGCCGAGGGCGGTATGGCGACGGACGAGGCCGTGGTGGAGCGGGCTCGGCTCGCCGGGATGACGTTGCTCAGCCGGGACACCGCCTTCGCGGTGCTGGAACGGGCCCTCGCGGAGGACTGGACCACCGCCACCGTCATCGACATCGACTGGGAGCGTTTCGCGGCCGGCTTCACCGCGTCCCGGCCGAGCCCCCTGCTCGACGCCCTCCCGGAGGCGGCGGTGAACCGGACCGAACCCGTGGCCGAACCCCTTGCGGTACGGCTCGCCGGGCTGCCCCCGGCGGAGCGGCATCGGTCCCTGCTCGCCCTTGTCGGTTCCCACGCCGCGGCGGTGCTCGGTCACCGGCGTGACGGGGGCGTCGAGGCCGAGAGTGCCTTCACCGACCTCGGTTTCGACTCGCTGACCGCGGTCGAGCTACGCAACCGGCTGGGGGCGGCCACCGGGTTGGCGCTGCCGTCGAGTCTCCTTTTCGACTATCCGACACCGGCGGTTCTCGCCTCGTATCTGCTGGGCGAACTCGGGGTGGAGGGTGGGGAGTTGGACGCGCGGGAGGCGGTGGTGCGGCAGGCGCTCGCCAGTTTGCCGCTGGCCCGGCTCAGGGAGGCGGGACTCCTTGACGTACTGCTCAAACTCGCGGGCGTCGAGGAGGAGTTGCCCGCACCCGACGAGACTCCGTCCGCGGACATCGACGCGATGGACGCGGACGCCCTGATCCAACTGGCGCTGGACGACAGCGAATCGTGACGCGCGGAACGTACCGGACGCGCCGGAAGTATGGGACTGGACGACATGGCTGCCTCTGACGACCAACTGCTGCAAGCACTGCGGACCTCGCTGAAGGAGACCGAACGGCTGCGTGAGCAGAACCGCCGGCTCGCCCAGGCGCCCCGTGAGCCCCTGGCGATCGTCGGGATGGGCTGCCGTTTTCCCGGCGGTGTGCGGTCGCCCAAGGACCTCTGGGCGCTGCTCACCTCCGGCCGGGACGCCCTGTCACCCTTCCCGTCGGACCGGGGCTGGGACCTGGCGGAGCTGCTCGACCCCGACCCGGGGCGGAAGGGCACCAGCTATGTCGACGAGGGTGGCTTTCTCGACGAAGTCGCGGGCTTCGACGCGGAGTTCTTCGGGATCTCGCCCCGTGAGGCCCTGGCGATGGACCCGCAGCAGCGGCTGCTGCTGGAGACCTGCTGGGAGACCGTCGAAAGCGCCGGGATCGACCCGGTGAGTCTGCGCGGCAGCGCCACCGGTGTCTTCGTCGGCTCCAACGGGGCCGACTACGGCACCGTTCTGGTCGGCGGCCCCGAGGAAACCGACGGCTACCTCGCCACCGGCAACGCCACCAGTGTGCTGTCCGGCCGCCTTTCCTACGTACTGGGTCTGGAAGGGCCGGCGCTGACCGTCGACACGGCCTGCTCGTCGTCGCTGGTCGCCCTGCATCTGGCCGCTCAGGCGCTGCGGCAGAAGGAGTGCGGGCTGGCCCTGGTGGGCGGTGTCACCGTGATGACGAGCCCCACCGTCTTCACCGAGTTCTCCCGGCAGCGCGGCCTGGCGGCGGACGGCCGGTGCAAGGCGTTCGCGGCGGCGGCGGACGGCACCGGCTGGGGGGAGGGCGTCGGTGTCCTGCTGCTGGAACGGCTCTCCGACGCGCGCCGCAACGGGCACGAGATCCTGGCCGTGCTGCGCGGCTCGGCCGTCAACCAGGACGGTGCTTCCAACGGCCTGACCGCACCCAACGGCCCCTCCCAGCAGCGCGTCCTCGGTCAGGCCCTGGCCCAGGCCCGGCTGACACCGCACGAGGTCGACGCCGTAGAGGCACATGGCACCGGCACCGTCCTCGGCGACCCCATCGAGGCCCAGGCACTGCTGGCCACCTACGGGCAGCGGGACCCCCAACACCCGCTCTGGCTGGGCTCGTTGAAGTCCAACATCGGCCACACCCAGGCCGCCGCCGGGATCGCCGGAGTGCTCAAGATGGTCCTCGCGCTCCGTGCCGGCCTGCTGCCCCGCACCCTGCACATCGACGCCCCCACCCCGCAGGTCGACTGGTCCTCCGGCACGGTACGGCTGCTCACCGAGCCACAGCCCTGGCCGCCCACCGGGACACCGCGGCGGGCAGGTGTCTCCTCGTTCGGTATGAGCGGCACCAACGCGCACGTCCTGCTGGAGGAGGCTCCCGCCCCCTCGGCCCCCGCCCCGCAGCCCCTGTCGGCCGCCGGGGACGGACCTTGCCTGTGGCCGTTGTCCGCCAAGTCCGAGGCCGCGCTGCGGGCCCGAGCCCGCGACCTCGCCGCCTTCCTCGCGGACCGTCCCGGGCTCGGACTCGCCGAGGTGGGACTGTCCCTGGCCACCACCCGCACCCGGTTCGCCCACCGCGCGGCCGTGGTCGCCGACGGGCACACCGCGTTCCACACCGCCCTCACCGCCCTCGCCGAAGGCTGCCCGGCACCCGAGGTGGCCGAGCACACCGCCCCCGCCCCCCGCACACCGGTGTTCGTCTTCCCGGGCCAGGGCACCCAATGGGACGGCATGGCAAGGCAGTTGCTCGACTCCGCGCCGGTCTTCGCCGAACGCTTCGAGGAGTGCGCCGCCGCCCTGGACCCGTATGTGGAGTGGTCCCCGCTCGACGTGGTGCGCGGCGCGGAAGACGCCCCGGGACTCGACCGCGTCGACGTCGTACAGCCGGTGCTGTGGGCGGTGATGGTCTCCCTCGCCGCCCTGTGGGAGTCGTACGGGGTGCGGCCCGCCGCGGTGGTGGGGCACTCCCAGGGCGAGATCGCCGCGGCCTGCGTCGCCGGCGCGCTGGAACTCGCGGACGGGGCACGGGTGGTCGCACTGCGCAGCCGCACCCTGGTACGGCTCGCCGGACGCGGCGGTATGGTCTCGGTTGCCGCGGACCGGGAGACCGCCGAAGGGCTCGCCGACCGGTGGCAGGGCCGGATCTCGGTGGCCGCACTCAACGGACCCGCCGCCACCGTGCTCTCCGGCGACGCCGATGCACTGGACGAACTGCTCGCCCACGCCGAAACCCAGGACATCCGGGCCCGGCGCGTCGATGTCGACTACGCCTCCCACTCCGCCCAAGTGGAGGAACTCCAGGCCGAGTTGGCGACAGCCCTGGCACCCGTCACACCCGGCCCGGCACGGGTGCCCTTCCTGTCGACGGTGACAGCGGAGTGGCTGAACGGTGAGGAACTGGACGGCGGATACTGGTACCGCAACCTCCGGCAACCGGTCCGTCTCGACGAGGTCACCCGACTCCTCGCCGAGCGCGGCGGACACGAGTTCATCGAGATCAGCCCGCACCCCGTACTGCTCCAGTCACTCCCCGGGGACGGCGTGGGCACCCTCCGCCGCGACGACGGCGGCCTCCACCGCTTCCTGCTCTCCCTCGCCGAGGCCCACGTCCGTGGCGTCGACCCCGACTGGACCACGCTCTACCCCGCCACCCGCACCACGCCCCTGCCGACCTACCCCTTCCAGCACACCCGCTACTGGCCGCGGCCCCACAGCGCCGGTAACCCCGCGGCGGACCCGGCCGAGCGTGCCTTCTGGGACGCCGTCGACCGGGCCGACCTGCCCGCCCTCGCCGACACGATCGGCGCCCCGGAGCCCGCGCGCACCGCCCTCGAAGAGGTACTTCCCACCCTCGCCCACTGGCGCGGCACCCGCCGCGACCGTGCCGAACTCGCCTCCTGGAACTACCGCATCACCTGGACTCCCCTCCCGGCCCCCGACCCCAACGCCGCCCGCCTGTCGGGTCGTTGGCTGCTAGTGTTGGGTGAGGGGGTGGAGGTTGGTGATATCGGGCGTGCGCTGGCGGCTGCGGGTGCTGAGGTGGTGTGTGTTTCGTCTGCTGACGCGGCCGGGTTGGCAGATGCTGTTGGTGGTGGTTTGTTGGCGGGTGTGGTGGTGTGTCCGGGGTCTGCCGAGGGGTTGTTGGGGGTTTTGGGTGAGTTGGTGGGTGTGTCGGTTGGGGTGTGGTGTGTGACGCGGGGTGGGGTTTCGGTGGGTGGGGATGGTGTGGTGCCGGTGGGGGAGTTGGCGCAGGTGTGGGGGTTGGGCCGGGTGGTGGCGTTGGAGCGCCCATTGGGTTGGGGTGGGTTGGTGGATGTGCCGGAGGTGGTGGATGAGAGGTCGGGGGAGTTGTTGGCCGGTGTGTTGTCGGGGGTGTCGGATGAGGATCAAGTGGCCGTGCGTGGGGGTGAGTTGTTCGGCAGGCGTTTGGTGCGTGCGTCGGGGTCGCGTACTGGAGTTGAGGGGTGGCGGGTGTCGGGGTCGATGTTGGTGACGGGTGGTTTGGGTGCGTTGGGGGCGGGGGTTGCGCGGTGGTTGGTGGGTCGGGGTGCTGAGCATGTGGTGTTGGCGGGTCGTCGTGGTGCGGAGGCGCCGGGTGCGGCTGAACTCGTAAAGGAGATAGAGGAGTTGGGGGCGCGGGTCTCGGTGGTGGCGTGTGATGTCAGTAGCCGGGATGACATGGAGGGGTTGTTGTCCGTGTATCGAGTGTCGGCGGTGTTTCATGTGGCGGGTGTGGTGGATGACGGTGTGGTGGAGGGGTTGTCGGGGGAGCGGTTGGGTGGGGTGTTGGGGGTTAAGGCGGTGGGGGCTGAGTTGTTGGATGAGTTGACGCGGGGGTGGGGGCTTTCGGCGTTTGTGGTGTTTTCGTCGTTTGCTGGTTCGGTGGGTGGTGCGGGTCAGGGTGCGTATGCGGCGGCGAATGCTCATGCGGACGCGGTGGTGGAGCGGCGTCGTGCGGAGGGGCTGCCCGGACTCTCCCTCGCCTGGGGAGCCTGGGGCGGCGGCGGTCTGGCCACCGGGACCGAGGTCGTCACCGAACGTCTCCGGCGCGGCGGGATGCGCTCCATGGACCCCGCGCTCGCCCTCACCGCCATGGGGGAGGCCCTGGACCGCGACGAGTCCCATCTGGTCGTCGCACGGGTCGACTGGGAGCGCTTCGCCGACTCCTTCCTCACCGGCCGCCCCAGCCCGCTCCTCAGCCAACTCCCCGAGATACAGGCCGTGTTGGCGGCCCGCGAGACGGAGCAGCCCAGCGGTCCCCCGCTGCGGAACCGCCTCCGGGATCTGACCGCCGCCGACCGCGAGAGCACCCTCCTCGACCTCGTACGCGCCCACGCCGCCACCGTCCTCGGCCACCACACGCCCACCTCGGTGTCCGGCACGCGGGCCTTCCGGGACGCCGGATTCGACTCCCTGACCGCCGTCGAACTCCGCAACCGCCTCAGTGCCGCCACCGGCATCCCCCTGCCCGCCACCCTCGTCTTCGACCACCCCACCCCCGCCGCACTGGCCGCACACCTGGCCGCCGTACTCGGCACCGGTACGGAGGCGGGTGACACCGCCGGGGAAGCGCTCCAACGGCTGGAGGGCGAACTGCGCGCACTCGGCACCGGTACCGAACACACCAGGATCATGCGGCGCCTTCGGGCCCTGGTGGACCAATGGCGCGACGGCTCCGACGCGGATACCGGGACCTCCGGGACAACCGGGGCACCCGGGACCGCTGCCGAGGAGGACTTCGACACGGACGACGACGAGGAGTTGTTCGGCCTCATCGGCGAGAAGTTCGGCATCACATGAGCCCCGCGCCCACCCCACCCACCCCCCGCCCCGCCTCCGGTCCGACCCCTACGGAGAACCCGCCCGTGTCCAACGAAGCCAAATTCCGCCACTTCCTCAAGCGTGTCTCCGCCGAGTTGGAGCAGACCCGGGAACGCCTGCGGGAGGCCGAGGCACGCGCCGGCGAACCGCTCGCCGTCATCGCCATGGGCTGCCGCTTCCCGGGTGGAGCCGACACCCCGGAGGCACTGTGGGACCTCCTCGCCTCGGGCACCGACGCCATGACCGGCTTCCCCACCGACCGCGGCTGGGACCTCGACACCCTCCTCGACCCGGACACACCGTACGGCGCACCCGCCCGGGAAGCCGGATTCCTGCCCCGCGCCGGGGACTTCGACGCCGGGTTCTTCGGTATCCCGCCCCGCGAAGCCCTCGCCATGGACCCCCAGCAGCGGCTGCTGCTGGAGACCTCCTGGGAGGCCTTCGAACGTGCCGGGATCGACCCCACCGGCCTGCGCGGCAGCAGGACCGGCGTGTTCATCGGCACCAACGGCCAGGACTACGCGCCCGTCGCCATCAACTCAGGGCACGACCTCGCCGGACACATCATGACCGGCAACGCGGCCAGCGTCCTCTCCGGCCGGCTCTCCTATGTGTACGGCTTCGAAGGCCCCGCGGTGACCGTGGACACCGCTTGCTCCTCCTCGCTGGTCGCCCTGCACCAGGCGTGCCAGGCGCTGCGCCGCGGCGAGTGCACCCTCGCCCTCACCGGCGGTGCCACCGTCATGTCGATGCCCACCCTGTTCACCGAGTTCAGCCGCCAGGGTGGACTGGCCGCCGACGGCCGCTGCAAGGCCTTCGCGGCGGGCGCGGACGGTACGGGGTGGGGCGAGGGCGCCGGAGTGCTGGTGCTGGAGCGGTTGTCGGACGCGTTGCGGCTGGGGCATGAGGTGCTTGCCGTGGTGCGTGGTTCGGCGGTGAACCAGGACGGGGCGTCCAACGGCCTCACCGCACCCAACGGCCCCGCCCAGCAACGGGTCATCGAGCAGGCACTGGACGACGCCCGTCTCACCGCCGACCAGGTCGACGCGGTCGAGGCCCACGGCACCGGCACCGCCCTCGGCGACCCCATCGAGGCCCAGGCCCTCCTCGCCACCTACGGCCGGGACCGCCAACTCCCCCTGCTACTGGGCTCGGTGAAGTCCAACCTCGGGCACACCCAGGCCGCGGCAGGCGTCGCCGGAGTCATCAAGACCGTGCTCGCCCTACGCCACCGCCAGCTCCCCCGCACCCTGCACATCGACGCACCGACCCCCCAGGTCGACTGGTCGGCGGGAAACGTCCGCCTGCTCCTCCAGCACACCGACTGGCCGTCCACCGGCCGACCCCGCCGGGCAGGCGTCTCCTCCTTCGGCATCAGCGGCACCAACGCCCACGTCATCCTGGAACAGGCCCCGGACCCCGAACCCCGGCCGCCCCACGACGACACCACCGCCCCCCGCCCCCTCCCTCTGGTCCCCCTGGTGCTCTCCGCCCGCGACTCCACCGCGCTGCGCGCCCAGGCCGCGTCCCTGCACGCCTTCATGACCGACCACCCGCGGCTCCACCCCGCCGACATCGCCCACTCCCTCGCCACCGGCCGCGCCGCCCTCGACCACCGCGCCACCGTGACCGGCACCACCCGCGAGGCCCTACTCACCGCCCTCACCGCCCTGGCCACCGGCGACCCCACCCCCGGCACACTCCGCGGAACCCCGGTGGAGGGCCGCACGGCCTTCCTGTTCTCTGGCCAGGGTGGGGAACGGGTGGGGATGGGGCGGGAGTTGTGTGGGGCGTTTCCGGTGTTTGCGGGGGTGGTTGATGAGGTGTGGGGGGTGTTGGGTGATGAGGGTGTGCCGGGGTCTACGGGGTGGGCGCAGGCGGGGTTGTTTGCGTTGGAGGTGGGGTTGGCTGGGTTGGTGGAGTCGTGGGGGGTTCGGCCGGATGTGGTGTTGGGGCATTCGGTGGGTGAGGTGGCGGCGGCGTATGTGGCGGGGGTTCTCGACCTGCCGGATGCGGCTCGGTTGGTGGGTGAACGGGGCCGGTTGATGGGGGAGTTGGCTTCCGGGGGCGGGATGGCCGCCGTGGCCCTGCCGCTGTCTGAGACCCAGGAGTTGTGCGCCCGGTTCGGTGGCCGTCTTGAGGTGGGGGCGGTGAATGGTCCCCGGTCGTGTGTGGTGTCGGGGGCCGCGGATGCGGTGGACGAGGCGGTGGAGTTGGTCCGGGGCGGCGGTGGTCGTGCGCGTCGCCTCCCGGTCGGGTACGGGTTCCACTCCCGCCTGATGGAGCCGATGCTGGAGCGATTCGGCGAGGTGGTGGCGGGGTTGGATCTGCGTGAGCCGCGAATCCCGCTCGTGTCGAATGTGACGGGTGGGCTGGTGGGCCGGGAGGTGACCACCCCGGACTACTGGATGCGTCATGCCCGCCAGAGCGTCCTGTTCCACGACGGCATACGGACCTTGCAGGCCCAAGGAGTCACCCGTTACCTGGAGTTGGGTCCGGATGCCGTCCTCACCGCCCTGGCGCAAGAGTGCCTGGAGGACTCCGGTTCCCGTTCCTTCGTCGTCCTGCAACGTCCCGGCCGTGGTGTGGTCGAGTCGGCGTACGGAGCGCTGGGGGAGCTGTTCTGCTCGGGGCTGGTGCCCGACTGGCAGGCGGTGTACGGGAGTTCGGGTGGTGGTGGGGGGCGGGAGCGGGTCGTGCTGCCCACCTATCCTTTCCAGCGGGAACGCTACTGGGCGGCGCGAGCCGTGGACACCGCCGCCGCGCGGGACGCCTCCGCACACCTCCAGTACCGCGTCGTCTGGGAACAGGTCGCGCGGCGGCCCGCCGGAGGGGTGTCCGGGGCGTGGCTGCTGGTCGGCTCGGGGTCTGTCCGGCAGGCGGTCGCTGATCGGCTGGCCGGGCTGGGGGCCGAGGTGCTGACCTTGGAGGTGGCGGACGACCGTGCGGCGACCGCCGAGCGGATTCGTGCGGTGCTCGCCGGGCGGGACGCGCCGTCCGGGGTGCTGAGCCTGCCCCCGGCCCCCGGCGAGTCCGGGCTCGCCCCGCTGCTTCTGCTGCATCAGGCGCTCGGTGACGCCGCCGTACACGCGCCGCTGTGGTGTCTCACCTCGGGCGCCGTCACCACCGGCCCCGGCGACCGGCTCACCGAGCCCGCGCAGGCGCAGCTCTGGGGCCTGGGCCGGGCCGCGGCCCTGGAGACCCCCGAGCGCTGGGGCGGCCTGGTCGACGTACCGGACGAGCCGTCGGCGGACACGATCGAGGCGCTCTGCCGCGTACTCGCCGCCGATCCGGCCGGAGCCGGGGAGGATCAACTGGCCCTGCGGGAAGGCGGGTTGTACGCCCGCAGACTGGTGCGGGCGGAACGGCCCACCGCGGCGACCGCCGAGTGGCGGCCCTCCGGGACGGTGCTGGTCACGGGTGGCACCGGTGCTCTCGGCGCCCGGCTCGCCCGGCGTCTGGCCGACCGTGGCGCCGCCCATCTGCTGCTCACCGGCCGCCGCGGTCTCGACGCACCGGGCGCCAGGGAACTCGCCGCGGAACTCTCGGCCCGCGATGTCCGCGTCACCGTGGCCGCCTGCGATGTGGCCGACCGGGACGACCTCGCCCAGCTCCTGGACGGTATCCCGGCCGAGTTCCCCCTCACCGCGGTGGTGCACACCGCGGGCGTCCTGGACGACGGTGTGCTGGACTCGCTGACCCCGGACCGCCTCACCACCGTCCTGCGGCCCAAGGCGGAAGCCGTACGCCACCTGCACGAACTGACCCTGGGGCACGACCTCGACGCCTTTGTGATGTACTCCGCCTTCGCCGGGGTCGTGGGCGGCACCGGGCAGGGCAACTACGCCGCGGCCAACGCCTACTTGGACGCCTTCGCGGAGCAGCGGCGTGCCGACGGGCTGCCCGCGACCGCGATCGCCTGGGGTGCCTGGGGCGGCGGCGGAATGGCCACCGCCGAGGACGGTGTCAGCGCGCGACTCGACCGGCACGGCATCCGCGCCATGGCCCCCGCCCGCGCACTCGACGCCCTTCAGCAGGCCCTCGACCACGGTGACACCTCCCTGGTGGTCGCCGACATCGACTGGGAGCGGTTCGCCGCCGGGCTCACCGCCGTACGGCCGAGCCCCCTGCTGTCGCGGCTGGCGGAGGCCGCCACCCGGCGTGCGCAGCCGCACGAGGAGGGTGCCGGGCGGCTGCGTGAGCGGCTCGGCGCGATGACCGAGCAGGAGCAACTCGGCACCCTGCGGCGGTTGGTCCTCGACCGGGCCGCCGAGGTACTCGGCCACAGCGGCACCGACCGCGTCGCGGCCCAAAAGCCCTTCCGCGACCTCGGGTTCGACTCGCTGATGGCCGTGGACCTGCGCAACGCCCTCGGCGCGGACACCGGTCTGAGCCTGCCCACCGGGGTCGTCTTCGACCACCCCAGCCCCGACGCGCTCGCCGCCTTCCTCACCGCCGAACTGGGTGGCACCGCCGCGGGCAGGGCGCTGGACGGCCTCGCCCGGCTGGAGAGCGCACTGCCCCACCTCGACACGGCCACCCGGGCCGAGGCCGCGGACCGTCTGACGGCACTCCTCACCGCACTGCGCGACACCCCCGCCGAGGTCCCGAACGAGGAGCAGGACAACGGCAGTTCGGACCTCGACACGGCGGACGACCTGTTCGCCTACATCGACCAGAAGTACGGGACCCACTGAGATGAGCAACGAACAGAAGCTGCTGTCCTACCTCAAGCGGGTCACCAGCGACCTGGACGAGACGAGCAGGCGGCTGAAGGAGGCCGAGAGCCGGGAGCACGAACCCATCGCCGTCATCGGCATGGGCTGCCGCTTCCCCGGCGGAGTGCGCACACCGGAGCAGTTGTGGCAGCTCCTCGCCGACGGCACCGACGCCCTCACCCCCTTCCCCACCGACCGCGGCTGGGACCTGGCCACCCTCTACGACAGCGACCCCGACCGCGCCGGAACCAGCTATGTGCGGGAGGGCGGATTCCTCGACGGGGCAGCCGAGTTCGACCCCGCGTTCTTCGGCATCAGCCCACGCGAGGCGAAGGCGATGGACCCGCAGCAGCGGATCGTGCTCCAGGTCGCCTGGGAGGCCCTGGAACGCGCCGGACTCGACCCGGCCGCCCTCCGCGACAGCCGTACCGGTGTCTTCATGGGCACCAACGGCCAGGACTACGGAGCCCTCTTCGGCTCCGGCACCCCGGACGACGGACTGGAGGGCTACCTCGGCACCGGTAACGCCGCGAGCGTCCTGTCCGGCCGCATCTCCTATGTACTGGGTCTGGAAGGGCCGGCGCTGACCGTCGACACGGCCTGCTCGTCCTCCCTGGTCTCCCTGCACCTGGCCGCCGAAGCCCTGCGCCGCTCCGAGTGCACCCTCGCCCTCGCCGGCGGAGTCACCGTGATGGCGACCCCCCGGGTCTTCGTGGACTTCTCCCGCCAACGCGGACTCGCCGCCGACGGCCGCTGCAAGGCCTTCGCCGCGGACGCGGATGGTACGGGGTGGGGCGAGGGCGCCGGGATCCTGGTACTGGAACGGTTGTCGGAGGCCGTGCGCCTCGGGCATGAGGTGCTTGCCGTGGTGCGTGGTTCGGCGGTGAACCAGGACGGGGCGTCCAACGGCCTCACCGCACCCAACGGCCCCGCCCAGCAGCGCGTCATCCGGCAGGCCCTCGCCCAGGCCCGCCTCACCCCCGACCAGGTCGACGCGGTCGAGGCCCACGGCACCGGCACCACGCTCGGCGACCCCATCGAGGCCCAGGCCCTCCTCGCCACCTACGGCACCGGCCGCTCCGCCGGGCACCCCCTGTGGCTCGGCTCGGTGAAGTCCAACCTCGGGCACACCCAGGCCGCCGCCGGAGTCGCCGGCCTCCTCAAAATGGTCCTCGCCCTGCGGCACGGCACCCTCCCCCGCACCCTGCACGCCGACCCACCCACCCCGCACGTCGACTGGTCGGCCGGCACCCTGCGCCTGCTCACCGAGGCCCGCACCTGGCCCGACTCCGACACACCCCGCCGCGCAGGAGTCTCCGCCTTCGGCGTCAGCGGCACCAACGCCCACGTCATCCTGGAACAGGCCCCCGAACCAGCCCGGCCGCACACCGAGAGCCCCCAGCCGCCGGCCACCACCTGGCTGCTCTCCGCGAAGACACCGGCAGCCCTCCGCGCCCGCGCCGCCGACCTGCGCACCCACACCACACAGCACCCCCACCACACCGCGACCGACCTCGCCCACTCCCTGGCCCTGGCCCCCCACTTCCCCACCCGCACCGCCCTCACCGGCACCACCCGCGAGGACCTGCTCACCGCCCTCGACAACCTCTCCGAGCCCGCCTTCCGCACCCCGATGGAGGGCCGCACGGCCTTCCTGTTCTCTGGCCAGGGTGGGGAACGGGTGGGGATGGGGCGGGAGTTGCATGAGGCTTTTCCGGTGTTTGCGAGGGTGTTCGATGAGGTGTGGGGGGTGTTGGGTGATGAGGGTGTGCCGGGGTCTACGGGGTGGGCGCAGGCGGGGTTGTTTGCGTTGGAGGTGGGGTTGGCTGGGCTGGCGGGGTCGTGGGGGGTTCGGCCGGATGTGGTGTTGGGGCATTCGGTGGGTGAGGTGGCGGCGGCGTATGTGGCGGGGGTTCTCGACCTGGAGGATGCGGCTCGGCTCGTGGGTGAACGCGGCCGTCTGATGGGGGAGTTGGCCTCGGGGGGCGGGATGGCCGCTCTGGCCTTGCCGTTGGCCGAGGTAGAGGAGTTGTGCGCCCGGTTCGGTGGCCGTCTTGAGGTGGGGGCGGTGAATGGTCCCCGGTCGTGTGTGGTGTCGGGGGATGTGGAGGTGGTGGATGAGGCGGTGGAGTTGGTCCGGGGCGGCGGTGGTCGTGCACGTCGCCTCCCGGCCGGGTACGGGTTCCATTCCCGTTTGATGGAGCCGATGTTGGAGCGTTTCGGCGAGGTGGTCGCGGGTTTGGAGTTGCGTGAGCCGCGGATCCCGCTCGTGTCGAATGTGACGGGTGAGGTGGTGGGCCGGGAGGTGACCACTCCCGATTACTGGATGCGTCATGCCCGCCAGAGCGTCCTGTTCCACGAGGGCGTCCGGACCTTGCAGGCCCAAGGGGTCACCCGTTACGTGGAGTTGGGCCCGGACGCCGTCCTCACCGCCCTCGCGCAGGAATCCCTGGAGGACTCCGCCCCCGACTCCCACGCCTTCGTCGCCCTGCAACGCCCGGACGGTGATGAGGTGCGGTCGGCGTACGCGGCGATGGGGGAGCTGTTCACCTGCGGTCTTGGTACCGGATGGGGTGAGGCCCTGCCGGGGCGGCGGGTGCCGTTGCCGACGTATCCCTTCGCGCGGGAGCGGTATTGGCCCGAGCCGGGGCGTCAGGGTGATGTGACGGCGGCGGGGCTGAGCGACCCCGCGCATCCGCTGCTGGGGGCGGCCGTGACGCTGGCGGAGGACGAGCAGGTGCTGCTCACCGGCCGGCTGTCGGTGTCCACCCACCCGTGGCTGGCCGACCACGCCGTCGACGGTACCGTGCTTGTTCCGGCAACCGCCTTGGTGGAGCTGGCCGTTCGGGCCGGTGACGAGGTGGGCCTCGGGCGGCTGGACGAACTGACCATCGAGGCACCGCTGGTACTGCCCGAGGACGGTGCCGCGCACCTCCAAGTCCGCCTGGGAGCACCGGAGGACGACGGCAGCCGCCCCCTCGCCTTCCACGCCCGGCACGACGGCGAACCATGGACCCGGCACGCCACCGGCACCCTGCGTACCGCCGACACCACTCCCGCGCCCACCGCCCCCGAGTGGCCGCCCCCCGGTGCGGAGCCGGTCCCCGTGGCGGGCCTGTACGCACATCTGGCGGAAGCCGGATTCGCCTACGGTCCCGCCTTCCAGGGGCTGCGGGCCGTCTGGCGCGGGGGCCAAGAGGTGTACGCGGAGGTCGAGTTGCCCGAGGAGGCCGGTACGGCGACCCGGTTCGGGCTGCACCCGGCGCTGTTCGACGCGGCGCTGCACGCGGTCGGTCTGGGCGAGTTCGTCACCGGCAACCGCCCCAGCCTGCCCTTCTCCTGGGCGGGTACGACCCTGCACGCGACGGGTGCCGCCGCGCTGCGAGTGCGGATCTCCCCGGCGGGCCAGGACACCGTGGCCCTGGAGGCGGCGGACCTCAGTGGTGCGCCCGTCGTCACCGTCGAAGGGCTCGCGCTGCGACCGGTCCTGGAGACGGTGGCCCGGCGTCCCGACTCCCTCTTCCACCTCACCTGGCAGGACGTCACCGGCACCCCGCTCCCGGTCAACACGCCTGGTACATGGGTGAGTTCGGCCGAGGAACTGGCCGCCCTGGACGAGATACCCGCACGGGTCCTAATCTCCTGCACCACCTCCGCGGACACCGCCACCGCTACGGCCCCGGGGCTCCCCGCCGCTGCCCGTGCCCTCGTCCACCGTGTCCTCGACCTGGCCAGGGTCTGGCTCGCCGACGAGCGTTACGCCGGCTCGGAGCTGGTGTGCGTCACCCGGGGCGCGGTGGCCGCCGTCCTCGGGGAGGAGCTGCGCGACCCGGCCGCCGCGCCCGTGTGGGGGCTGCTGCGGTCCGCGCAGGCGGAGAACCCGGGTGCGCTGCGCCTGGTCGACACCGACGACCCCGGCAACCACCCCGGAGCGGACGGCCAGGAGCCACCCGAGGACAGCGCTCTGCACGCCGCGCTCGCCTTGGATGAACCCCAACTCGCCCTGCGTGCGGGGAAGATGCTCGCGCCGCGCCTCACCCGTGCCGCCGCCGGGTCCGCCCCGGCCACCCCCTTCGCCCCGGCCGGAACGGTCCTGGTCACCGGAGGCACCGGCGGCCTCGGCGCACTCCTCGCCCGCCACCTGGTGCGGACGCACGGTGTACGGCACCTGCTGCTCGCCGGCAGACGCGGTGCCTCCGCCGAGGGTGCCCGTGAACTCGCCGCCGAGCTGGGCGAGTTGGGTGCTGAGGTGCGGCTCGCGGCCTGCGATGTGAGCGACCGTGACGCGCTGGCCGCACTCCTCGACGGCGTCTCCGCCGAGCATCCGCTGACCGCCGTGGTCCATGCGGCGGGTGTCCTGGACGACGGTGTGCTGGGCTCCCTCACCCCGGCCCGCCTGGACACCGTGCTGCGCCCCAAGCTGGACGCGGCCTGGCATCTGCATGAGCTCACCGCCCACCGGGACCTCACCGCCTTCGTCCTCTTCTCCTCCGCCGCCGGTGTCTTCGGCGCGCCTGGGCAGGGCAGTTACGCGGCCGGCAACGTCTTCCTGGACGCGCTGGCGCAGCACCGGGCGGCGCACGGTCTGCCCGCCACCTCGCTGGCGTGGGGGCTGTGGGCCGAGGGCGGCGGCATGGGCGGGCGGCTCGCGGGCGGCGACCGGGAGCGGATCACCGGGTCGGGGGTGGCGGCACTCTCCGCGGCCGAGGGGCTCGCCCTCTTCGATCTGGCGCTCGGCCAGGACGCCCCGCTGCTCGTCCCGGCCAAGCTGGACCTGCGGCCGTCCACCGCCCCCGTACCGCCCCTGCTGCGCGGCCTGGTCCGGTCCGCCGTACGCCGCCCGGCCGTGAACCGCGGCACCGGGCAGCCGCGCGCCGACTGGACCGGCGAGAGTGTGATGGAGGCGGTCCGCACCCAGGTGGCCGCGGTGCTGGGTCACTCCGGGACGTCCGGTGTCGAACTCGGGCGTGCCTTCAGCGACTTGGGCTTCGACTCGCTGACCGCGGTGGAGCTGCGCAACCGTCTCGGCTCCGTGACCGGCCTCCGGTTGCCGGCCACCCTGGTGTTCGACCACCCCACACCGGCGGCGCTCGGGGACCATCTGCGGGAGCGGCTGGTGGACGGTGCCGGTCCGGCCGCCGTCGGGTCGGGGGCGGTGGTGGTCCGTGCGGCGGCCGAGGACGACCCGGTCGTGGTCATCGGTATGGCCTGCCGCTATCCGGGCGGAGTCCGCTCCCCGGAGGACCTGTGGGACCTGGTCGCCACCGGCGGGGACGCCATCGCACCCTTCCCCACCGACCGCGGCTGGGACCTCGACGCACTCCTCGGCACCGGCACCGGCAAGGAGGGCAGCTCCTACGTCCACGAGGGTGGATTCCTTTACGAGGCACCGGAGTTCGACGCCGGATTCTTCGGGATCTCCCCGCACGAGGCGCTGGCGATGGACCCGCAGCAGCGGCTGCTGCTGGAAACCGCCTGGGAGGTCTTCGAACGCGCCGGCATCGACCCGGTGTCCGCGCGCGGCAGCAGTACCGGAGTCTTCGCGGGGGTGATGTACCACGACTACGCGGGCGGGCTCGGCGAGGTCCCGGAGGGGGTCGACGGCTATCTGAGCACCGGCAACGCGGGCAGTGTCCTGTCCGGTCGGATCTCCTACGCCCTCGGGCTGGAAGGGCCCGCGCTGACCGTCGACACGGCCTGTTCGTCGTCGCTGATCGCCCTGCATCTGGCGGCGCAGTCGCTGCGCCAGAACGAGTGCTCCCTCGCTCTGGCGGGCGGTGCCACCGTGATGGCGACACCGACGACCTTTGTGGAGTTCTCCCTCCAGCGCGGACTGGCCGGCGACGGCCGCTGCAAGTCCTTCGCTGCCTCGGCGGACGGCACCGGCTGGGGCGAGGGCGTGGGCCTGCTGCTGCTGGAACGGCTCTCCGACGCCCGGCGCAACGGCCATGAAGTGCTCGCCGTGGTCCGGGGCTCCGCCACCAACCAGGACGGTGCCTCCAACGGCCTGACCGCACCGAACGGCCCCGCCCAGCAGCGCGTCATCCGCCAGGCCCTCGCCAACTCCGGCCTGACCGTCGGCGAGGTGGACGCGGTGGAGGCACACGGTACGGGCACCACGCTCGGCGACCCCATCGAGGCGCAGGCCCTGCTGGCGACCTACGGGCAGCGGCGGGACCCCGAACTCCCGCTGTGGCTCGGCTCGTTGAAGTCGAACATCGGGCACACCCAGGCCGCCGCCGGAGTCGGCGGCATCATCAAGACGGTGATGGCCCTGCGGGCGGGGGTGCTGCCGCCCACCCTGCATGTGGACGAACCCAGCCCGCATGTGGACTGGGAGTCCGGCGCGGTCCGGCTGCTGACCGAGCGGCGGGAGTGGCCCGAGACCGGCCGCCCCCGGCGCGCCGCCGTCTCCTCCTTCGGCATCAGCGGCACCAACGCCCATGTGGTGCTGGAGGAAGCACCCCCCGCGCCCGCCCCGGCCGCCCCCACCGCGGAACCGGTGCTCCGGGGCGCCGCGGTGCCCTGGCTGCTGTCCGCCGCGTCCCCCGCCGCACTGTCCGGCCAGGCACGCGCACTCGCCGCCCATGTCCGCGGCCGGCCCGACCTGGCCCCGGCGGATGTCGGCCGGTCGCTCGCCACCACCCGCAGCGCCCTGGAGTACCGGGCGGCGGTCGTGGGCGGGGACCGTGCCGAACTCCTCGGCGGGCTCGACGGGTTGGCCGATCGGGAGCCGGTCGACCATCTGGTCCAGGGCCGGGCCCGCCAACCGGCCCTCCCCGTCTTCGTGTTCCCCGGGCAGGGCGCCCAGTGGGAGGGCATGGCCCTGGAACTCATGGCGGATTCCCCGGAGTTCGCGGCTCGGATGGCCCAGTGCGCCGAGGCGCTGGCGCCGTACACCGACTGGTCGCTGCCGGAGGTGCTGCGCGGTGCGCCGGGTGCGCCGCCGCTGGACCGGGTGGATGTGGTGCAGCCGGCGCTGTGGGCGGTGATGGTGTCGCTGGCGCGTCTGTGGCGGTCCTGCGGGGTGGTGCCGGCCGCGGTGGTCGGGCACTCGCAGGGGGAGATCGCGGCGGCCTGTGTGTCGGGCGCGCTCAGCCTGGACGAGGGGGCGAGGGTGGTGGCGCTGCGGAGCGCGGCCCTGCGGTCCCTCGCGGGCCGCGGCGGCGGAATGGCCGTACTGCCGCTCTCCCTGGCGGACGCGCGGGCGGTACTGCCGGACGGGCTGTCGGTGGCCGCGGTGAACGGACCCCGCTCGGTGGTCGTCTCCGGTGACGGCCCGCTCCTCGACGAGGTACTTTCACAGGTCGAGGGGGCCCGCCGGGTGCTGGTGGACTACGCCTCCCACTCGCCCCAAGTGGCCGAACTGGAGGGCGAGTTGGCGGAGGTGCTGGCCCCGCTGCGGCCCGGCCGGGCCCAGGTGCCGTTCCTGTCGTCGGTCACGGGGGAGTGGCTGGACGGCGGTGAACTCGACGCCGGGTACTGGTACCGGAACCTGCGGGAGACGGTGCGCTTCGACGAGGTGACGCGGCTGCTCGCCGAGCGGGGGCGGCCGGTGCTGATCGAGGTCAGCCCGCATCCCGTCCTCATCCCCGGTATCGACCTGCCCGGCGCCGACCACCACGGCCTGGGCACCCTGCGGCGCGGGGAGGGCGGCACCCGGCGGTTCCTGGCCGCACTGGGGGAGGCGTTCACCCAGGGCGTGGCGGCCGACTGGCAGGCCGTGTTCGCCGGGGCCGACCGGGTCGCCCTGCCCACCTACGCCTTCCAACGCGAGCACTACTGGCTCCAACCCGGCGCGCCCGCAGGGGACTTGGCGGCCGCCGGAGTGGAAGCGCTGGACCATCCGCTGCTCGGCTCACTCGTCACCCTCGCCGGCAACGACTCACTGGTGCTCGGCGGACGCCTCTCCCGGCGCGGCCACCCCTGGCTCGCGGACCACGCGGTGTGGGGCACCGTACTGCTCCCCGGCACCGCCTTCGCCGAAGTGGCACTCCAGGCCGCACAGCGCGCGGGCGCGGCGCAGGTCGCCGAACTCACCCTGGAGGCGCCCCTGGAGATCCCCGCCCAGGGCACGGTCCACCTCCAGGTGACCGCCGACCCGGCCGACCCCCGGGGCCACCGGCGCCTCACCGTCCACGCCCGCCGCCCCGGCGAACCCTGGACCCGCCACGCCTCCGGCACCCTCACCCCCGCCGCCTCCGGCACCCTCACCCCCGCCGCCTCCGGCACCCTCACCCCCGCCGCCTCCGGCACCCTCACCCCCGCCGACCCACCCGAGCCTTCCGCCGCGGAACCCGTATGGCCACCGCAGGGCGCCGAAGCCGTCCCCCTCGACGGTTTCTACGAGGCGCTGGCCGGCACCGGCCTGGAGTACGGCCCCGAGTTCCGCGGACTGCACGCCGCCTGGCGCCGCGGCACGGAGGTCTTCGCGGAGGTGCGGACCGGCACCCAGGCGGTGGCACCCGACCGGTTCGCCCTGCACCCGGCGCTCCTCGACGCCGTACTCCACGCGGCCGGCCTCGGCGGCCTCCTCGACGGGACGGGGGTGCGGCTGCCGTTCGCCTGGACCGGGGTACGGCTGCACCGGCCCGGCGCCGGAGCGCTGCGGGCACGCCTCTCCCCGGCGGGCCGGGACGCGGTCGCCCTGACCCTGTGGGACGGGGCGGGACGGCTCACCGCCACCGCCGAGTCGCTGCTGCTGCGCCCCCTCGCACCCGGCCACGGCCTCGCACAGGACGCCCTCCTCCAGGTCCGCTGGAAACCGGCGCCCGCACCGCGCACCGCCCCCGGCACCGCACCCACCGCACCCACCGCGCGGACCGTGGAGGTCGACACCGCCGCCGGACTGCGCCCCACCCTGCACACCGCGCTGCACACCGTGCAGGAGACCCTGCGGGCACCGTCCCCCACCCCCGTCGTCTTCGTCACCCGCGACGCCGTGCGGGTCACCGGGGCCGGGGACGGGACCGCGGTCGACCCGGTGGCCGCCGCCGTCTGGGGGCTGGTGCGCTCCGCGCAGTCGGAGCACCCGGGACTCTTCCGGCTCCTCGACACCGACACCTCCCCCGCGGACACCACCGCCGTCGAAGCCCTGGACGAACCCCAGGCCGCCGTCCGCGCCGGCACGGTGCACCTGCCCCGACTGACCCGCACCGCACCCCCCACCGACCCCGAAACCCCCCTGCCCGGCGGCGAGTTCGGCCCCGAGGGGACCGTACTGATCACCGGCGGCACCGGCGTCCTCGGCCGGGCGGTGGCCCGGCACCTGGTCACCGCGCACGGTGTCCGCCATCTGCTGCTCCTCAGCCGAAGCGGCGCCACCGGCACGACCGCGGACCGGATCCGCTCCGAACTCACCGCCGCGGGCGCCGTATCCGTACACCTCGCCGCCTGCGATGTGTCCGACCGCACCGCACTCGCCGCACTCCTCGCGGACATCCCCGCCGGCACACCGCTGCGCGGCATCGTGCACACCGCGGGCGTCCTCGACGACGGGGTGGTGGACTCGCTCACCCCGGACCGGCTGGACACCGTCCTCGCCCCCAAGGCCGAAGGGGCCTGGAATCTCCATGAGTTGACCACCGGACACGACCTCACCGCCTTCGTCCTCTTCTCCTCGTCCTCCGGACTCCTCGGCGCCCCCGGACAGGCCAACTACGCCGCCGCCAACACCTACTTGGACGCGCTCGCCGCACTGCGCCGCACCCAGGGGCTGCCCGGACTCTCCCTCGCCTGGGGGCTGTGGGCCGAACGCGGCGGTATGGCCGACACGTTGACCGAGGACGGCCGCAGCGGTGTGCTGCCGCTGAGCACCGAGGAGGGCCTCGCCCTCTTCGACGCCGCCCGCGCCCAACCCGACCCGCTGCGCATACCCGTGCGCCTGGACACCGCCGCACTACGGCAACGTGCCGCCGAGGAGGGCCTGCCGCACCTGCTGCGCGACCTCGTCACCGCCCCCACCCCGCAGCAGCAGCCCACCACTCCGGCCGCGGACCTCTCCGACCCGCTGGCCGTCGTACGCGCCCAGACCGCGGCCGTCCTCGGGCACAGCTCGCCCGAACAGGTCGACCCGGAGCGGGAGTTCCTCAGCCTCGGCTTCGACTCACTGGCCTCGCTACGGCTCCGCAACCGCCTGGCCACCGCCACCGGACTCACCCTCACCGCCACCACGATCTTCGACCACCCCACCCCGGCACGCCTCGCCACCCACCTGGCCACCCTCCTCGACACCCCCGGACAACCCCCCGCCCCACCGCAGCACGGCGGACCGATCGCCGCGCTCTACCGGCGGGCCTGCGCGGACGGCAAGGTCGCCGAAGCCACCGACCTCCTGGTGGCCGCCGCCCGACTGCGCCCCACCACCACCTGGCCCCCACCCCACGGCACCCCCACACCCCCGTCCCCGATCCGCCTCGCGGACGGCCCCGCCACCCCGCCCCTCCTCGCCCTCCCCTCCCTCACCGCCCTCTCCAGCCCGCACCAGTACGCCCGATTCGGCGCCGCCCTACGGGACCGGCGCGCCCTGTCCGTACTGCCCCTGCCCGGCTATACCGAAGGAGAGGCGCTGCCCGCCGAACTCCCGTCCCTGCTACGGCAGTTGGCGGACTCGGTCCAGCAACGCAGCGAAGGCGGCCCCGTCGCCCTCGCCGGATACTCCTCCGGCGGCTGGCTGGCCCACGGGCTCGCCGCCCACCTCGAAGGACGCGGCACACCCGTGGCGGCCCTCGTCCTCCTCGACACCTTCCTGCCGCAGGACGCCGCCGACCCCGCCTTCCGCGAGGAGATGACCGGCGCCATGTTCGCCCGCGAGGAGACCTTCGGCTGGGCCACCGACACCCGACTCACCGCGATGGGCCACTACTTCGGCCTCTTCCACCACTGGCAGCCCGGCCCGCTCACCGCACCCACCCTGCTGGTACAGGCCGCACAGCCGCTCACCGGCGACCACCATCCGGTGTGGCCGCACCCGCACACCGCGGCCGAGGTGAAGGGCGACCACTTCACCATGCTGGAGGCGGAAGCGGGCACCGCGGCCACCGCCGTCGACGACTGGCTGCGCACACAGCACGAGGGGAACCACTCATGACGGACCAGCGGCAGACCAGCGCCGCTACCGGCCGCCGCCCGCGGCTGGAACCGGCGGTGCGGAAGGCGGCGACCGTCGTCATCCTCGGGGCGACCATGTCGTTCCTGGACACCACCATCGTCAACGTCGCCCTGAAGGCCCTCGCCGCGGACTTCAGGACCTCACTGGACACCATCCAGTGGGTCACCACCGCCTACCTGCTCGCGGTGGCCGCCGTCATCCCCGTCTCCGGCTGGGCGGCCCGCCGCTTCGGCGCCCAGCGCGCCTACGTCGCCGCCGTCGTCCTCTTCACCCTGGCCTCCGTACTGTGCGCGGTGGCGCAGGACGAGGGTCAACTGATCGCGTTCCGGGCCCTCCAGGGACTCGGCGGCGGACTCATCATGCCCGTCGGACAGATCATCCTCGCCCGAGCCGCCGGACCGGCCAACCTGCAACGGGTGATGGCCGTCGTCGGCGTGCCCATCGTGCTCGCACCCGTCTTCGGGCCCTTCGCGGGCGGCCTGCTGCTGCACTTCGCCGACTGGCGGTGGATCTTCCTCATCAACCTCCCCGTCGGCGCGCTCGCCGTGCTCTGCGCACTACGGCTCCTCACCCTGGACCCGCCCCAGGCGTCCGCCCCCCTGGACGTCCTCGGCCTGGCGGCGATCTCCCTCAGCATGGTCGCCCTCACCTACGGCCTCGGCGAAGCCGGCACGGACACCTCCGCCGTCCCCCTCTCCGCCCTCGCCGCCGGAGCACTCCTGCTCCTCCTCTTCGTCCTGCGAACCCTCCGCACCCCCCACCCCCTCTTCGACATCCGCCTCTACCGCAACCCCGTGTTCCGCGCCGCCACCCTCACCACGGTCTTCCTGTCGATGGGCATGTACGCGGGAATGGTCCTGATGCCGCTCTACTTCCTCAGCGTGCGCGGGGACGACCCCGTCGCCACCGGTGTCCTGCTGGTGCCGTCCAGCATCGGCGCCGCCGCGGCCACCTGGCTCTCCGCACGCGCCGTCGAACGCCTCGGCGCCGGACTCACCGTGCTCCTCGGCGCGGCCCTGAGCCTGGCCGCCGCGGTGCCCTTCGTCCTGATCTCCGCGGGCACGCCCTACGCGGTGGTCGCCGCGGCCATGCTGGTGTCCGGTTTCGGCGCCGGACTCTCCGTGATGCCCGCGATGACCTCGGCCTTCCGCGTACTGCGACCGCACCAGATCAGCGACGCCTCCCCGCAGCTCACCATGGGCCAGCGGCTGGGCGGTTCACTCGCCACCGCCGTCCTGGTCGCCATCCTCCAGAACGGCCTGGACGAGGCGGACGGCACGGCCACGGAACGGATGTCGGCGTTCACCGTCACCTTCCGGTGGTCCCTAGCCGCCGCCGCCCTCGCCACCGCGACCGCCCTCCTCCTGACCCTCGCCCTACGCCGAAACCAGCCGTCCCCGGCGCCCCCGGCCAATCCGGCGGCGAACCGATCGGAGGCGGCCTAGAGCTTGCCCTCGATGCATTCGACGCGGTGGCCGTCGAGGGCCTCGGACAGGTCCTCTTCGAACTCGCCGGTGAACTCGGGCCAGTTCCAGAACGTGAGGCCGAGGCATCCGTAGGCGAACTCGCAGCCCTCATAGGTGAATTCGGTGATCGGGACGGGGTGGGCGCAGGCCGGGCAGGGGGCCTCGCCCGTCCCGGTGCTCTCCCAGGTGTCCATGGCCTGTCTGAACGGCCGCCACAGCCCGAGGTCGAGCTCCCAGTCGTCGTCGACCAGACTGGTGCTGGCCGCACACCGCGGACAGGTCACCGCCTCCGGATCGCCCTGCCCGCTGTCGAAGATCTCGCGCCCTACACACACGGCGAGGCCGTCGTACGGAGCCTCTTGGGAGCTGTGGCAGTCCACCGCCTCGGCCCACTTCGGGCCGGGCGGGTGTCCGAGGGGCGGCCCGATGACGCAGTCCGTGCGCTCGGCGAGCACGATGCCCTTGGCCACCAGCCACCGGACCGCGCGGTCCGCGTACTGCTGCGCGTCCTCGGGTCCGGCGTCGAGGTCCACGAACGTCTGAAAGTAATCACCCATGCCCGAATGCTAAGCACCGGCACTGACAACGGCCCCAACCACCAGGCGCCGGCCACGACTTGGAACGGGACCACGACGCACGGGAGCGGCCCCGGGGTTCAACCCCGTGGCCGCTCCCGCACCTTGGCGTCAGCCGGATCGGCTCACATGGTGCCGACGGTGAGGGGGAACTTCGTCACGCTGGCGACGGTGTCGCTGCTGTCCCCGGCGGCCAGGTCGACCGGGTTCTGCAGTGCCAGGACGTCACCGCTCGGCGGGAACTGGTTGAGGTTGCCCATGAGGTGGGCCGGCGTCTGGGTCTGGAGGACCATCGGCTCCGAGGCCTGCGTACCCTCGGCGGTGGTGCCCGCGTTCTCGATGCTCAGGGCACCGTTGGCGGACAGGTCCAGCTTGGCCGGGAAGGGCTTCAGGGCGCTGTTGAAGGACGCGGTGCCGATCGCGGTGCTCTGCATCACGATCTTGCCCAGCTCCGTGTTCTCGGCGGTGACGCTGAGGGTGCCGGTGGCCTGGGTCGTCAGCTTGCCCGGGGTGGGCGCGTCCACGGTGATCGAGGCCTTGCCGGTCAGGTCGAAGGTGTAGGTGCGGCCCTGGTAGGTCATCTCCGCGCCCTTGACCGTCACCGGGAACTCGGCCTGGAGCGGGGCGGCGGCGCGGGCCGCCGGGGCGGTGGCCGCGGAACCGGTGGGGGCCGCGGCGGTGGCGGCGGGGGCGACGGTCAGGAGGACGGCGCCGGCCGCGGCGGCGACCGCGGTCGAGGCGAACCGGATGTTCACGTGGATCTATCTCCTTGAACAGGGGACGGTGACGTGTGGCGCGTTGATGCCTGTCTGGCCGGGGACCGGTGGGTCGCACAGCTCAGCGAGACGCAAACGGTCGTTCTCCTCATATCTGTCCGATCCGGGCCCCGGATGTCACAGCACCTGCCGTGGACACTCCGTGTGGCCCACCGATCGCCACTCGATCGGCAGAGCGCGGCGGGCGAGGGTGCCGCGGCAGATCTTGCCGGTGGGGCCCAGCGGCATCTGCTCGACCCGCAGCAGCAGTTCGGGCAGTTTGCGGCGCTCCAGCCGGCAGTCGGCCTCCAGGAAGCGGGTGACCGCGGCCAGGTCGAGGGGTGCCGCGCCGGGCACCTCGCGGACGCAGGCGCACAGCCGCTCACCGAACTCCTCGTCGGGCACTCCCACGCAGGCGACCTCGGCGACGGACGGGTGGGTGCCGAGGGCCTGTTCCACTTCGGCGGGGCTGATGTTGTAGCCGCCGCGCACCACGATCTGCTTGATGCGGCCCACTACGTGGAGCCTGCCGTGGGTGTCGAGGCGGCCGCGGTCACCGGTGCGGACCCAGCCGTCCGGGGTGCGGTAGCGGGCGTCCAACTCGGGGGCGGCCACATAGCTCAGCGGGGTCATGGGGCCGCGGGCGCAGATCTCGCCGGTGCCTTCGGTGATGCGGATCTCGGCAACTGCCGGGTCGGGCAGGCCCGTTCCGGCGTCCGGGGCCGAACCGGTGCCCGCCGTATGGCAGTTGACGCCGTCGGAGGAGCCGTAGACGGTGATCACCGGGCGGCCGAAGCGGCGGGCGCAGGCGGCGGCGGTGGCCGGGGGCAGGGCGGCGCCGCTGGAGACCACCGCCCGCAGCGCCCCGAGGTCCTCGCCGGGCGCCGGGGGCAGTTCCGCGAGCCGCCGCAGCATCGTCGGTACGCCGAAGACATGGGTGGGCCGGTGGGTGGTGAGCATCCGCAGGGCCTGCCGCGGGTCGAAGGTGTCCTGCACCAGCAGGGTGCCGCCGAGCGCGGCCACCGTGACGGAGGTGCCGAGCGAGCCGAAGGAGGAGGCCAGGGGCACCAGGACGAGGTTGCGCGGGGGGCTGGGGGCGTCGGGGGACAGGGCGCGGACGTAGTTGGCGCGGCCGCCGCCCATCGCGTTGTGCGAGTAGGCCACCATCTTGGGTTCGGCTTCGGAACCGGAGGACACCAGGATGCGGGCAGGCGCCTCCGGGTCCACGGGCCTCGGCGTGAACGGTGTCCGGGCCGGGGTCTCCAGGTCGACGCCCGCCGGGCGGGTCGGCTCGCCCCAGGTGAACACGGCTTCCAGGTAGGGGAGTTGGGCGTCGGCGGGGAGGGCGTCTTCGGTGTCCCGGTCGGTGATGACGGCGCGGGCCCGGGAGCGGGCGAGGAGGCTTGTCGGGCCGCGGCTGCCGTGGCCCGGCGGGTAGGGCAGGGCGACGGCGCCGACCGCGGCCACCGCCAGCTCCGCGGCCACCGCCCGCCGCCCGTTGGGCACCCGTACCGCGATGATGTCCCGTTCGCCCAGGCCGCGTTGGGCGAGGTGGGCGGCGATGTGCCGTACCCGGGACGCGAGTTGGGCATAGTCGAGGCTGCCGTAGGGGTCGGTGACGGCGGTGCGGGTGGGGTGGGCGTGGACGTGGGCGGCGAAGAGGGTGTGGAGGTCGCGGTCGGGGCAGTGGCCCTGGGCGGCCCAGGTGCGGCGGAGTGCGGCGGGCACCAGGTCCCGGATCTCGATACCGTTGGCCGAGGTCCAGCCGTGTGTCATGTGAACTCCCACGGGGGGTGGACGAAGGCGTGGGCGCCGATGCCGACGGCGGGCGCGAAGCGCGGGTCGCGGGCGAGGGCGGCGAGGTCGGTGCACACGGGTGTCGCCGGCAGGCCGCTCGCCGTGAGCACGGTGTGCACCTCGGCGGTGGGGCGGTGGCGGACCGTGGCGGGGAGCGCGGCCGGGTCGGTGGCGCCGAGGGCGCGGGCGGTGCGCTGCGGTTGGGCGCGGGCCTCCGTCCCGGGCCACAGATATCCGTCCAGGCAGGCCAACGGCCGTTCCAGCGGCCCGTGTTGGGCGCGTCGCGGGCTACGGGGGACGAGTGCGGCGGCCGAGTACAGCGAGGAGTCGGCGCGCTGCCCGCGGCCGGTGCGGAACCGGGCCAGCAGCGCCGCCAGGACGGCCTGTGCGCTGAGCAGTCCGCCGAGGACATCGGTGACGGTCAGCAGGGAGGGCGCGGGCGGCTCGTCCCCGGGGCGGAGCGCGGCGGCGAGACCGGTGTGCGCCTGGACGAGGTAGTCGGTGCCGACCGGCGGCCGCGGCCCCAGCGCCCCACCCCAGCCGGACGCCCACCCGTACACCAGCCCCGGCTGTACGCGGTGCAGGTCCTCGGCGTCGAGGCCGAGGCGGGCGGCCTTGCCGGGGGCCCAGTTGTGCAGGAACACATCGGTGCCGCGGGCCAGTTGGCGTACCGCGTCGCGGCCCGCGGTGGTGGTGAAGTCGATCTCGGTGGTGTCCTTGCCGGAGTTGAGGGCGCTGAAGCGGGCCGAGCAGCCCGCCGCGGTGGGCGGGATGCCGCGCATCGGGTCGCCGCCGGGCGGTTCGATCCGCAGCACCCGCGCACCCAGCAACCGCAGCACATGCCCGGCCAGCGGTCCCTGGACGCGGCGGGTGGATTCCACCACCGACAGCCCGGCCAGGGGGAGTCGGGGCAGCGGACCGCCTTCGGCGGGGGCGGGGCGTGCGGGGCCCGGCAGCGCGGTGAGGGTCCAGGGCGGTACCTGTTCGGGCGCGGCCGGGTCCTCGCGTACCGGCAGCAGGGCGGCTCCGGAGTGTTCGGCGGCGGTGCGGAGTGCGGTGAGGGGGACGGCGTGTACGGCTGCCGCGAGGGCGGGGTCCAGGGGGCAGACGGCGGTGCCGAAGCGTTCCTGGAAGGGCCGCCAGCCGTGCCGTACGGCCGCGAGGGGTGCGTCCAGGTGCTGCCAGAAGTGGAGCCACTGCTCGGCGTACAGGGCTTCGAGTTCGACCCGCACCCCGTCGGCGGAGACGAACTCCGGTCTGCCAGGGGCGAGTTGGGTTCCGGGTTCCGGGCTGGTCGCGGCGGCGAGGTACTGGGCGAGGGCGAGCAGCGCGGCCTGGGCCACCGAGGTGCGTACGGTGGTGGGGTGGCCGCCGCGGGCGCGGGCGACGAGGGCCGCGGTCACCCCCTGGGCGGCGAGGACTCCGGCGGCGGTGCCCGCGAAGTCGACGGCGAGCGGCGCGGGGCGGCCCGCGGCCAGGCCGTGGACATGCATCAGACCGCAGGCCGCCTGCACGTCCCGCTCCCCGTCCAGCGGCAGCGGCAGCGGCCCCGCCCAGTCGACGGTGTGGGCGACCTCGCCGGTGCCGGGGTCGTCGAGCAGGCCGAGGAGGCGGGTGGCGACCCGGTCGGCCGTGGTCGTCCCGGCGGCCGGGGCCAGCGTCATCGGGAGGTCTCTTCCGTTGGTGGCCGCGTGCCGTGCACCGAGTACATGACGCTGGACGCGGCGAGGAACGACGGATCCGCCATCAGGCCTTGTACGCACCGGAGTTGGGCCTCGGTCATCCCGGCGTCGAGCAGCCGCCGGTGCAGATGCCGGGTGTGGTGGAGTTGCAGCCGAAGCCCGGGCGAGCCGGCGGTGCGCAGCTCGATACGGGGCCTCGGGTCGATGTCGACCAGGCCCGCGGCCCGCATCGCGGCCGGCACCTTCCGCCCCCACTCCGGGTCCCCGCCACCGTCCCGCAGCACGGCGCACTTGGCGGCCAGAAACGTCCGGTACAGCTCGGCGGACTCCTCGTCGGGGGTGAGCAGCGGCGGCTCGTACGAGGTGTCGAACTCCTCGATCTGGAGCCGGCCGCCCGGCTTCAGGGCGCGTACCAGTTTGTCGAGGACGGTGCGGCGTTCCGGGATGTGCTGGAGGACGAGGCGGGCGGTGATCAGGTCGAACTCGGCCTCGGGCAGGGGGTCTTGGGCGATGTCGTGGCGGAGCGCGGTCAGTCCGGGGCGCTCGGGGATGTGGTGCGGTTTGACGTCGGTGGCGATGACCTCGCCGCCGGGGGCGACCCGGTCGGCGAGCCAGGCCGCGACGCTGCCGCCGCCGGAGCCGATCTCCAGGCAGCGCCAGCCGCGGGTGACACCGGTCTCCGCGAGCCGGGCGCAGGTCGCCTCGTCGTAGGCGGCGGAGAGGCAGCGGTGCTGTTCCGAGCTGTGCAGGCTGTCGTTGTCGAAGACATAGCCGGGGTCTTCGGCCAGGCGGGCGGGCATGGCGATTCCCTTCCTGAGCAGGTATGGCCGGGGATTTAAAGGACGCGGTTCAGGTCCAGCGGCCGCAGCCGCTGGTGGAGGTGGTGCCGGTGAGCTGGTGCAGCAGTGCGGCGCGGCGCACCTTGCCGGTGTCGGTGCGCGGCACCTCGTCCCAGGTGAGCGCCAACGGGGCGGCCAGCGGCGGGAGTTGGCGTGCCGCGGATCGCCACTCCTGCTCGCCGAGGTGCCCGTCGGGGGTGACCACCACGGGCAGCGGGGGGCCGCCGGTGCCGGTGAGGACGATGCACTCCAGGGCCCGCGGCAGCCGTTCCTCCAGCAGGTCCTCGGTGCTGAGGCAGCTCAGTCCGGGAGTGTGGTCGACCTCCCGGTCGAGCAGTTCGACGCTGCCGTCGCGGCGGTGGACGCCGATGTCGCCGGTGTTCCACCAGTCACCGACCTGTTTGGCGGCCCACCGGGTCTCCTCGCCGAGGTAGGTGAGGGCGCGGGCCCCGGTCCGCGCCAGGACCAGCCCGGGCCGTCCGCGCGGCACCGGACGCAGCGTCCCGGGATCGACCACTCGCAGCCGGGTCTTGACGGGGATGGGGCGGCCCAGATTCCGCACCCCGGGCCCGCCGAGGCCGCCGTCGGCGCCGCGGGTGTGGAAGCGGAACGTCAGCGGCCCGGTCTCGGACTGGCCCCAGCCCTGCATCCACAGCGGGCCGCGGCGCCGGCTGGCGGCGAGGTAGGCGCGGATGGTGGGCGGGTGCATCGCGTCGTAGGTGCTGACGAAGAGGCGCACGTCGCGGAAGGCGTTGTCGAGCCGTTCGGTCAGTGGGCGGAAGCGGACATAGGTGGTGGGCAGGGCCTCGACGACGGTGGGTGGGTGGGCGCGGAGCAGGGGGTCCGCGCGGTCCGGGTCGCGGGTGGTGGCGATGACGATATGGGCGGGCGCCAGGCACAGAGTGCTCGCGGTCCAGCAGAAAGTCCGGCCGTGCGCAAAGGAGTTGGCGTTGAGCAGGGTGTCGGTGCGGCGCACCCCGATCCGCGGGTAGCGCACCGTTTCGAAGCGGGCCAGCTTGCCGATGATGGTGCGGGTGGAGTGCGCGACCAGCTTGGGCACACCGGTGGTGCCGGAGGTGTGGTTGATGACCAGCGGCGCGTCGTCGTCGCGGCGCACCGGTGCGGGCGCCCGGTGGCCCCGTACGTCGGCCGGGCCGAGGGTGCCGGGCACCCCGTCCGCGTCCAGGACGAGGGTGGTCGCGGCGGTGGCCGGGTCGGTGTCCTGGCGCCGGGCCCGCTCCAGTACGCCCGCCGTGGTGACGAGGAGCGCCGGGGACAGCCGGGCCAGCAGGGTGGCGAGGGCGTCCCGGGACAGGTGTGCGGAGAGCTGCGCGGGCACCGCGCCCAGGCGCACCGCGGCGCAGGCCAGCAGGTCGTAGTCCCAGTGGTTCTCCTTGACGATGGCGACCCGGTCCCCGGCGCGTACCCCGGCGGCGGCCAGCCGTCCCGCCGACTCCCTTACCAGCTCGGCGAGTTGGGGAACGGTCCAGTGGGTGCCGCTGTCGGGGGCGAGGTCGAAGGGGCGGTCCAGGTGGACGGTGGTGCCGGTGCCGCGGTCGGCGCACTCGTCCAGCAGGACGCCCATGTCATGCGGTTTCAAGGGTGTCGCTCCTCGGTGCGGGGGAGGTGAGGGTGGCGCTGGGGGATCTGCCGAGGCGGCTCAGTACGCGGGAGGCGGCGAGGGCGGCGGAGCGTACGGCGCCCTCGCTGGCCGGGCGCAGGGTCAGCCAGTCGCCCGCGTACTCCACGGGGCCCGGGGCGCGAGCGGTGAAGCGGGGGCGGAGGGCCAGGGCGCGGGGGGTGGCCTCGGGCAGGCCGTGGGTGAAGCCGTGCATGAAGTGTTCGCGGACCGCGCCGGGCAGGCCGGGGACATAGCGGGCGGCGGCCTCCACGAGGCGGCCGGCGGTCTCCCGCGGGTCGGCGCCGCGCAGTTCCGGGATACGGCGCGGGTCGGCCATCAACGTCAGCAGGCCCTTCCCAGCGGGCGCCCGGCCGGGGTGTTTGGCGTGGTCGATCAGGATCCCGGAGAGCAACTCGTCCTCGGCGTCCGGGGTGAGCAGCGCGTACAGAGGGCGGGGGGAGGCGGGGGCGAGGGGCCGGTCCAGCAGGCAACTGACCTTGAGGGTGGGGGTGAAGGTGCAGGCGGTGAGGAAGGCCCGCTCGTCCTCCGGCGCCCCCGGGTGCAGCCGGGCGGCCACCGGCGCCGGTACGCACAGCACCGCGGCGCGTGCGGTGACGGTGCCCGACGGGCCGTGCAGTTTCACCGCCCGTCCGTCGCCCACGAGTTGGTGCACCGGGGAGCCGGTTTCGACGTCGAGTCCCTCGGCCAGCCGGCGGGCCAGCAGGTCCATACCGTCGTGGTAGGTGCGCCAGCCCGACACCGGTCCCGCCGACCGCATCAGGCTGATCAGCGGGCCCGCGGTGGAACGTGCCGTGTCCCAGCCGAAGAAGCACCCGGCGACCGGTTGCAGCAGATAGTCGTGCAGGTCCCGGTGGTAGCGGCGGGCGAAGGCGGCGACGGTACGCGCACCGGCGGGGGTGCGCTCGGGGTGGTCGCCGTCGAACTCCCGGCGGCGCAGCGCCGTCCAGGCGAGGAAGCGGCCCAGGTCGAGCCGGGCCCGCGGGGACAGCCCGGCGCCGGACACCAGCGCGGCCGGGTCGGCGACCCCGGGGTGGGCGCGGCCGTCCCGCCACACACCGATCGCCTTCCCGATCCGCGGCACCTCGCGACCGGTCACCCCGAGCCGGGCCAGCAACTCCCAGGTGGCGCGGTAGCCGCGTTCGGGGATCTGCTCGGCGCCCTCGTCGATCACATAGCCCTGGTGCCGGAAGGTGTGCATCCGGCCGCCGACATGGGGCTGCTCCTCGAAGACGCGCACCGTGAGCCCGGCGCGCCGCAGTTCATGCGCGGTGGTCAGCCCGGCGACCCCGGCGCCGACCACGGCCACATCCAGATCGGGGCTCAACTCGCCACCCCCGCAAGGAGGTTGGCCGCGATCAGCAGGACGAAGCCGACCCGGTGCACCCGGAAGCCCAGTCTGCGGGCCCGCATGATGTCGCCGTCGCCGCGGAACCCGACCAGATACTGACGGGCGCGGAGCACGGTCACCGGCAGCATCAGCAGCACGAACCACCAGGGCGCGAGCCCCGTCGCGGAGGCCGTCGCCCCGAGCAGGAACTCGGCGGCGGACAGTGCCCCGACGAAGACCGCGTTGCCCCGGGGCGAGAGCAGGCAGGCCGCGGTGGGGCGCCCCACGGCACGGTCCCCGGGAATGTCGTTGGTGTTGGAGTACACCCCGAACATCAGCGGCCCGAAACCGAACAACACCCCCTGCACCAGCAGGAATCCGGAGAACCGGCCGGTGGCCAGACCGTACGGCGCCAGCACCATCGCCACCCCGAGCACGCAGATGAACGCCTCCTGGAAGCCGTGATAGCTGATCTTCAGGCCGTAGGAGTACTGGAGCGACACCACGAACAGCACCGCGATCAGCACCACCGTCCAGACCGGCCGGTACGGGGCGGCGCCCACGGCGGCGGCCCACAGCACGGCGCCGACGCCCGCGGTGATCCAGGCGAAGCCGAGCGCCTCGCGGACCGTGAGGGTCCCGGCGACCAGAGGTTTGCGACGCTTGTTGCGCAGCGGGTCGTCCGGGCCGTAGTTGGCGATGTCGCTGCCGTCGCGGTAGCCGGTCACATCGTCCAGGGCCACCATCGACATGATCACGAAGACCGAGCCGAGCAGGAACAGGGCCGCGGCCGCCAGCGCCCCGGACACCGTGCCGCTCGCCATCGGCAGCGCCGCCGAGAGGCCCACGGCGATCGCCGGGTAGTAGTCGTAGACGTCGAGCTTGCCCAGCCGGGCGTAGCTGCGCGCCTTGCTCTCCACCACCGGGTCGCCGGGTGTGAAGACGCGGGCCTCGGTACGGGTCGTCACAGGCCCCGTTCCTTTCCTGCGGAGTGGTTTCGGGAACGGCTTTCCGTCGCGTAGACATCAACGAGTGGGGCAAATAAGACGGATGAGGCAAATGAAATGCGAATCACATTACTCCGATGATTTATATCGGTTGACCGGCTGACTTATATCGGCTGATCCGTATCGGTGATCCCCTGTCGCCCCGGGGACTCTACGGTCCGAGGGCGCTCGCCGGGCGTGCGCGCCCCCGCGGTTCGCCCCGATGGACGAATACGCAGGTCCAGAGCCCGTCACGGCCTCCGTGTGGACGTTCCCGTGTCGTGCGCCACCCGGGTTGTTCCACGTCGTACGATTCGCCCGCAGGTCCCGGCGAATACGGCGCCGAATTCACCGGCGCCGGCGCCCTGTCACACCACAGCCGCGTCCGGTCCACGGCGCCGGCGAATACGTAATCGCCTTGCCGCGGCATCGATTTCCGGGATTCCCCGCCGCGGACACCGAGCCGCCGACACAAAAAGGGAGTGGGATGTCTCCGACCGGCGCCCGCCGTCGGTGGGCCCGCGGGTGCCTGGCGCTGCTGGCCCTCGGCGAAGGCCTCCCGGGCGCCTGGGCGCTGCTCCGGCCGCGCCACTTCTACGACTCCTACCCCCTCCCCGGCCACCCCTGGGTCGCCGGCTTCCCGCCCTACAACGAGCACCTGGTACGCGATTTCGGTGCCGCCGTGCTCGCCCTCTCCGTGGTGCTCGCCTGGGCCGCGTGCACCGCCGGACCACACCTCCTACGGGCCGCCGCCGTCGCCGCACTCACCCTCTGCGTCCCCCATCTCGCCTTCCACAGCGCCCACTTGGGCCGGCCGTTCGGCGTGGAGGAGGGCGCCCAGGTGGTGTCGCTCGCGATGCCCGTCGGATGCGCGGTGATCGCATTCCTCGCGGCGGGCGGCCCGGCGCCGGACACCGCGACCGAGCCCCAGCACGACTCACGACCTCCCCGTAAGGAAGACACCCCAGGATGACCACCGCCCCCCAACTCCCGGCGCACCCCGTGCCGTTCTTCACCCAGGCCGCCTCGTTCGAGGAGATCTGGCCCGAGATCCGCACCCGGATCGGTGAGGTGCTCGACGACGGCAAGTTCTCCCACGGTCGGCAGGTCGGCCGACTGGAGACCGCGCTGGCCGAATGGACCGGGGCCCGGCACTGCGTCGCCGTCAACAGCGGCACCGACGCCCTGGTACTGCTGCTGCGCGCGGCCGGACTGCGGCCCGGTGACGAGGTCGTCGTCCCCGCCTTCAGCTTCATCGCCACCGCGTCGTCCGTGATGCTGGCAGGTGGCCGCCCCGTCTTCGCGGACATCGACCCCGTGACCTACGCACTCGACCCGCGGGCCGCGGCCGACGCCGTCACCGGGCGTACCACCATGCTGATGCCGGTGCACCTGTTCTGCCAGCTCGCCGACATGAGCGCACTGGCACGGGTCGCGGAACGGCACCGGCTGACCCTGGTCGAGGACAGCGCCGAAGCGATCGGGATGCGCTGGGACGGGGTGCACGCCGGTCTGCTGGGCGCGGGCGGAGTGCTGTCGTTCTTCCCCACCAAGACCCTCGGCGCCATCGGCGACGCCGGGGCCATCCTCACCGACGACCCCCAACTCGCCGCCACCGCAGCCGCGTTGCGGCACCACGGCCGCGCCGGCCACACCCTCGGCCACTTCCCCGGCATCTCCAACGCCACCGAACTCAACGGCGTCAACAGCAAGATGGACGACCTCCAGGCCGCCGTCCTGCTCGCCAAACTCCCCCACCTCGCCACCGCGGTACGCCGCCGACGCGCACTCGCCGACGCCTACACCGAACGCCTCCGCGACATCCCCGGCCTGCTCCGCCTCCCCACCCTCGCCCGGCGCGACGTACCCACCGACCCGGTGTTCTACGTCTACCTGGTCGAGTCCGAGCGGCGGGACGGGCTCGCCACCCACCTCGCCGACCATGGCATCGGCACCGAGACCTACTACCCCACCCCCCTCCACCTCCAGCCCTGCTTCGCCCAACTCGGTTACAAACAGGGGCAGTTCCCGCACGCCGAAGCCGCCTGCGAACGCACCCTCGCACTACCGCTGCACCCCGACCTGACCACCGCCGACATCGACACCGTGTGCACCCTCGTCCGCCGCTACCACTCCGGGAGGGCCGCATGACCCGGCAGGAGACCATCCCCTTCTTCGCCCCCGACCTCTTCGAGGACGACCGCGCGTTCCTGCTCGACCTGGTACGCCGCACCGGCACCGACCCCGGGCAGAAGTTCATCCTCGGCGAGCGCACCGCCGCCTTCGAGGAGGCCCTGCGCGAGACCCTCGGCGCGGCCCACACCGTCGCCTGCTCCAGCGGCACCTCCGCCCTCACCCTGATCCTCACCGCCATGGGCATCGGCCCCGGCGACGAGGTCGTCGTCCCCGCGTACGGCTGCGCGCCGCTCGGCAACACCGTCGCCAACCTCGGCGCCACCCCCGTCTTCGCCGACATCGACCCGGTGACCATGGTGATCGACCCGGACCGCGCGGAGGAGGCCGTCGGCCCGCGCACCAAGGCGCTGATGCCGGCGCATATGTTCTCCGTGATGGCCGATATGCCGCGGCTGCGGCAACTCGCCGCACGGCACGGGCTGCGTCTGGTGGAGGACTCCGCCGTCGCCCAGGGCGGCGTACTCGACGGGCGTCCCGCCGGCACCTGGGGCGAGGCGGGCGTCTTCTCCTTCGTCCAGGTCAAGACCTTCGGCATGGCCGGAGAGGGCGGCGCGGTCGTCACCGACGACGCCGAACTCGCCCGCGTGGTAAGGGCGTTGCGCAACCACGGGCAGGAGGGGCAGCGGTTCGTGCACCAGCGCGTCGGCTGCAACAGCCGCTTCGACGAACTGCTCGCCGCCTTCCAACTCCACCGCCTGCCCGGCCTGCCCGCGAGACTGGAGCGCCGCGCCCGGATCGCGGACTACTACACCGAACGCTTCACCCCGCTCACCGGCCACGGCATCGTGCCCCCACCCCCCGGCCGCAACGGCCGCTGCCACTACGTGTATTCGCTCCTCGCCGACGAACGCGACGCGCTCCAGGCGCACCTGGCGGCGGCCGGGATCGTCAGCCACGTCTACTACCCGCAACCCCTGCCCCACCAGCCGGCCTTCGCCCGCTTCGCACCCCCCGGCCGGACCTGGCCGCACGCCCTCTCCGCGAGCCGCCGCCAACTCGCCATCCCCATCAACCCGCACCTCACCGACGCGGAGACCGAGCACATCGCCGACACGGTATGCGCCTTCGCCACCCACCGGCCCGCCGTATGAACCCCGCTGAGGACGGCGCCAAACGCCCGGTGCACGGCGCCCTCGTCAAGGTCCTCGTCCACCGCCTCGACACCCGCGGAATGACACTGGAGCCGTACGCCAGCCGCTGCGTGCGCCGGGGCGAGGTGCACGAACTGCTCACCACCGACCACACCGACCCGGCCGCCGGCGCCCGCGTCGACCGGGTCGGCTTCCTCGGCTTCGTGGAACTGGCCTGCGCCGGCGTCCTCGACCGCGGCGACCTGGTACTCGCCGCCGGCCGCCCCGTCGGCACCGTACTCGGCTTCGACGCCTGCCACTTCCCCAACCACTACAACATCGTCATCACCGCCCCCCGCCCACTGACCGGCCACGACTTGTCCCTCACCCCCGAGACAGAGATCCGCTTCGAGGCGGGGACCAGGGTGTGAGCGGGGGCTGTGGTTCAGGCCGCCGCCCCCTCCGTCACCCCCACATCGATCAGTGCCGCGAAGGAGCGGTCGCCGCCGTAGTACAGGGCGTCGTGTTCGATGACGCGGGCGTGGGGGAGGAGGTCGAGGTAGTGGGGGAGGGGGCGGAGTCTGGAGAAGCGGCCTACGGGGATGGCGGCGTGGTCGTACTCGATCAGGAGGAGGTGGCGGGTGCTGGTGGCCAAGGTGCGGAAGAGGGCGGCGAGTTCGGCGTCGTCCAGGATGTGCATCAGGACCCAGACGAACACCGTGACATCCGCGGGGCGGCCCACCAGCCGTTGGAAATCGGACGGTTGGAGGTCCTGGGCGCGGGCGTGTTCGAAGGTGACGTTGTCCAGGCCGGCGCAGGTGGAGCGGGCCGCGTCCAACATGCCGGGGGTCATGTCGAGCGCGGCGACCCGGTCGGCCGCCGCGGCCAGGGTCGGGGTGAGGCGGCCGATGCCGCAGCCCACCTCGACCACGGAGCCGAGGCCGTCCGGCAGTTCCTGGTCGGCGCGCTTCAGCAGGCGGACCACCGTCTCCCGGGTCTCGGCGGTGACGGCCTCCGCGATCAGCGGCGGCTGCTGGGCGCGCATCACCCGCGCCAGCCCCGCCCGGGTGGCGCGCTCACGCCACTCCTGCGCGATCTCTTCCGGGTCAGGGGGTGCCATAGGTGTCATACGCGGCTGTGTCATACGCGGCACAACGACACGGTGACCGGTAGCGACACGGGCGTCAACGGGCGTCAGCGGTGCGCCAGTACGTTGACCACGCGCCCGTCGGGGTCACGGACGAAGAAGCGGCGCACCCCCCACTCCTCGTCCTGCAAGGGGTGGACGATCTCCGCCCCGCGCTCCCGCATGACGGCGTAGGCGGCGTCCACGTCGTCCACCTCGACGCTCATATCGGGGACCACCGGGGCGGTCCGGTCGTCGGACATCAAACTGACCTGTGCCGCGGGGGTGGTGGGGGAGGCGAGGGTGGTGATCCAGCCGAGGTCCATGACCTCCTCGAAGCCCAACAGCCCATAGAACTCACGGCTTTCGCCCATGGCCTCCGAACGGATGTTGGGTACGACACGGCGAACGGTCATAGGGGACTCCAGATGAAATCGGCGGGCGGTGGTCTTTTACCACTATCAGGCCCGGCATTGAGTAAGCTGGCGGAAACTCAACTCCGTTGTGTCCGGGGGGACTTGGGAGTGCGTAGGCGGTAGCGGAGGTTCCGGGGGATGGAGTGAAGTCGAGTGATTTGGATCACAATCTGGTGGGCTTGGCGTGTGTGTGGCGCGCGTGTCACTATTCCGGCACGTTCACTGTGTCCGAAAGTATGTGACGCGGATGTGCCGGCGCCGCGGTTCCTCGGTGTTTAGCTCAGACCCAGGGTGTATCGCTGCGGCATTCCATTCAGCACACGGCAGGGTCCGGTGGAACACCATATGAATGCGGTGTTCCGCCGGACCCTGCCCGTGTCTTCGATACGGGAAAGACAAGGGGAGTTGAGCCCGTTGACGTTACCGACTTCGGCGGAGGGGGTGCCCGGCAGTCGCTCGGTCGGTAGAGGGCGCGCCCATGGCAAGGCCATTCTGCTGGGGGAACACGCGGTCGTCTACGGGGCGCCGGCGCTGGCTCTGCCCGTTCCGCAGTTGGCCGTGACCGCGAGTGCCGGGTGGTCGTCGCACGCCCCTGCCGACGGGGGCGAGGCCTCCTTCACGATGACCGGATCCGCGTCGAGGCCCCTGGTGGCGCAGGCGGCCGGTGGGCTTCAGCGGTTGGTCGCCGAGTTCAAGCGGACGGCTGGTGTCGCCGGGCGGTCCCATGTGGATGTGGTCATCGACTGCGCCGTCCCGCCCGGCCGCGGGCTCGGCTCCAGCGCGGCGTGCGCGCGGGCGATCATCCTGGCCCTCGCCGACCTCTTCGGCCGCGAACTCGACGGGGACGCGGTGTTCGACCTGGTGCAGACCGTCGAGAACGTCAACCACGGCAGGTCCAGCGGTGTCGACGCGGTGGCCACCGGTGCCGCGGTGCCGCTGAAGTTCACCGCGGGCGAGGTCGAGGAACTGCGGACGGACGCCCTCGGTGAGGCACTCGTACTCATCGCGGACAGTGGGGACTTCGGCCGGACCAAGGACGCGGTCGAGATGCTGCGCACCGGCTTCCAGCGCGTCCCCGGATCGCAGGAGCGGTTCGTGGGCCGCGCCACTGAGCTGACCCGCGCCGCCGTACGGGATCTCGCGGACGGCAGGGCGGACGACCTCGGGCGGCGGCTCACGGACTACCACGAGCTGCTGAGTACCGCCGGTCTCAGCACCGGCCGGATCGACGCCTGGGTCGAGACGGCCCTGGCGGCGGGCAGCCCCGGCGCCAAGATCACCGGTGGCGGCCTGGGCGGATGCATGATCGCCCTGGCCCGCGGTCCCGAGCAGGCACAGCAGATCACACGACAACTCAACTCGGCAGGCGCGTCGCAGACTTGGGCCGTGCCGCTCGGGAGGTTCCCCGGCCATGCGTCTTGACCAGTACCCGCTCGCCCCGGAAAGCGGCGAGCGGTCCTCCACGGGGGGCGCCACCGCCGTCGCCCATCCGAACATCGCGCTGGTCAAGTACTGGGGCAAGCGCGACGACGAGCTGATCCTGCCGGTGGCGGACAGTCTGTCGATGACCCTGGACGTCTTCTCGACCACCACCACCGTCCGGCTGGATTCCGAGGCTCCGGTGGACCGGGTGACCCTCAACGGCGCCCCCGCCGCCGAGGAACCGTACCGGCGCGTCGCCGCCTTCCTGGATCTGGTGCGCGGCCGGGCCGGGCGGATCGAGCGGGCCGTGGTGGACACCCGCAACACCGTGCCGACCGGGGCGGGCCTGGCGTCCTCGGCCAGTGGCTTCGCCGCGCTGGCCGTCGCCGCCGCGGACGCCTACGACCTGCCGCTCGACGCCACCGGACTCTCCCGGCTGGCGCGGCGCGGTTCCGGCTCGGCCTCCCGGTCGATCTTCGGCGGTTTCGCCGTCTGGCACGCCGGCCAAGGCACGGGCGTGGAGGGGGACTTGAGCTCGTACGCCGAGCCGGTCGCGGTCGGGGACCTGGACGCCGCCCTGGTGATCGCGATCGTGGACGCCGGGCCCAAGGCCGTCTCCAGCCGGGTCGCGATGCGGCGCACCGTGGACACCTCGCCGCTCTACCGGCCCTGGGTCGAGTCGAGCCGGGCGGACCTCACCGAGATGCGGGCCGCGCTGCTGCGGGGCGATCTGGCGGCGGTGGGGGAGATCGCGGAGCGGAACGCGCTGGGGATGCACGCCACGATGCTGGGGGCGCGCCCGGCGGTGCGGTACATGTCCCCGGCCACCCTCGTCGTCCTCGACGCCGTGCACCAGCTCAGGCGGGAGGGGGTCGCCGCCTACGCCACCATGGACGCCGGCCCGAACGTCAAGGTGCTCTGCGACGGGGCGGACGCTCCCCGGGTGGCGCGGGCCCTGCGCTCCGGCGCCTCGCGGACGTACATCGCCCGCCGCGGCCCCGGTGCCGGCCTGAGGGCCGGGGACGGTCTGCCGGCCGGGGACGGCCTGTGACGCACGGTCGGCCGGTGGTGCGGTACGCGCCGGGCAAGCTGTTCATCGCCGGTGAGTACGCGGTGGTGCGACCGGGCACCCCGGCCATCCTGGTCGCGGTCGACCGGCGGGTCGGCGTCACCGTCTCCGGTATGGACTCCGGCGCGGTCACCGTCACCTCCGACCTTTGCCCGGAGGGCGCCCGCCTGCGCCGCACCCGCGACGGGCTCACCGGGTACGAGACGGCGGACGAGGAGCGGGCGCGCAGCCGCCTCGCCCATGTGCGGTCCGCGATCGAGGTGGTGGACGCCCTGCTGGCCGAGCGCGGGCTGACACCGCCCGCCCTGCACCTCTCGGTCAGCAGCGGCCTGCACACCGGGGGCAAGAAGTACGGCCTGGGGTCGAGCGGCGCGGTGACGGTGGCGGCGATCGCCGCGCTGGCCGGCTACTGCGGCCTGGACCTCACACCCGAGGCGCGCTTCCGGCTGGCGGTGCTCGCGACGGCGAGGCTCGACGCCAAGTCCTCCTGCGGTGATCTCGCCGCCAGCACCTGGGGCGGCTGGATCGCCTACCAGGCCCCCGACCGCGCCGCCGTACTCGAACTGGCGCGGCGGCACGGCGTCGAGGAGGCGCTGCGCGCCCCGTGGCCCGGCTTCGCACTGCGCCGCCTCCCGCCGCCCCGCGGGCTGGCCCTGCACATCGGCTGGACCGGGGAGCCCGTCTCCACCGGATCGCTGGTGTCGCGCCTCGACCGGGGCAACGAGCAACACGACGCCGGATACCGGGAGTTCACCGCCCGCTCCACCACCCTGGTGCGTGCCTGCGTCCAGTCCTTCGAGCAGGGGGATCACCGCGAACTGCTCCAACACATCAGAGACGCCCGGCAGTTGCTGGCCGAACTGGACCAGGACACCGGGCTCGGCATCTTCACCGACCGGCTCACGGCACTGTGCGACGCCGCCGAAGCCGCCGGCGGTGCCGCCAAGCCCTCCGGGGCCGGCGGCGGGGACTGCGGTATCGCCTTCCTGGACGCCGAAGCAGGCCCGGCCGCCGCGCAGTTGAAGGAGAGGTGGGCCGCCGCGGATGTGGTGCCGCTGGAACTCCGCCCCGCTGACGAGGAGACGATGAGCGTTGAGCGCTGAACGCAAGGACGATCACGTTCGGCTCGCCGTGGAGCAGCAGCACCGGCACGGCGGGCACAACGAGTTCGACGATGTGTCCTTCGTCCACCACGCACTGGCGGGCGTCGACCGCGGCGATGTGTCGCTGGCCACCGGCTTCGCCGGCATCGAATGGCAGGTTCCGCTCTATATCAACGCCATGACCGGCGGCAGCGAGATGACCGGAGCCATCAACCGGGACCTCGCCATCGCCGCCCGCGCGACGGGCGTGCCCCTCGCGACGGGCTCGGTCAGCCCGTACTTCAAGGACCCGGACACCGCCGGGACGTTCAGTGTGATGCGCCAGGAGAATCCGGACGGGTTCATCATGGCCAACATCAACGCCACCACCTCCGTCGACAACGCGCGGCGGGCCATCGACCTGGTGCGGGCCGACGCCCTCCAGATCCACCTCAACACCATCCAGGAAACGGTGATGCCGGAGGGCGACCGCTCGTTCTCCTCCTGGGGGCGGCGCATCGAGGAGATCGTGGCGGCCGTCGACGTTCCGGTGGTGGTGAAGGAAGTCGGATTCGGCCTGAGCCGCGAGACGATCGCCCTGCTGGAGAAGTCCGGGGTGGCCGTGGCCGATGTCGGCGGCCGCGGCGGCACCGACTTCGCCCGTATCGAGAACGGCCGGCGCGCCCTCGGCGACTACGCGTTCCTGGAGGGGTGGGGGCAGTCCGCACCGGCCTGTCTGCTGGACGCGGGCGGCACGGGGCTGCCCCTGCTCGCCTCCGGCGGTGTGCGCCATCCGCTCGACGTCGCCCGTTCCCTGGCGCTCGGTGCCGCCGCGGCGGGGGCCTCCGGGTGCTTTCTGCGGACCGTGGTGGACGAGGGCGTGGCGGCGCTGGTCGCCCAGCTCACGACCTGGCTCGACCAACTGGCGGCGCTGATGACCGCGTTGGGGGCCCGGACCCCGGCCGGGCTGACGAGGAGCGATGTGCTGATCCACGGCACGCTGCGCTCGTTCTGCGCCGACCGCGGAGTGGACACGAGCCGGCTGGCCACCCGCTCCGGCTCCCCCGACACCATCCATCGAAAGATCGGAAGCATACGTTGAACAACGCACAGGCAGTCGCAGGGGTCCCGATGCGGTGGGTGGGACCTCTGAGGGTTTCGGGCAACGCCGCCACCACCGAGACCGAAGTCCCGCTCGCCACCTACGAGTCGCCGCTGTGGCCGTCCGTGGGCCGCGGCGCGAAGATCTCCCGGCAGACCGAACAGGGCATCGTGGCCACGATCGTGGACGAGCGGATGACCCGTTCGGTCCTGGTGGAGGCCGAGGACGCGGCGACCGCCCACGCGGCGGCCCGCCAACTCGACGACGGCTTCGAGGAGTTCGACAAGATCGTGCAGACCTGCAGCCGGTTCGCCCGGCTGATCGGGATCCGGCACGAGATCACCGCCAACCTGCTGTTCATCCGCTTCGAGTTCAGCACCGGCGACGCCTCCGGCCACAACATGGCCACCCTCGCCGCCGACGCCCTGCTGGCGCACATCCTGCGGACGATCCCCGGCATCTCCTACGGGTCGATCTCGGGCAACTACTGCACCGACAAGAAGGCGACCGCGATCAACGGCATCCTGGGCCGCGGCAAGAACGTCGTCACCGAACTGCTGGTGCCGCGCGCCGTGGTCGAGGACATGCTGCACACCACCGCCGCGAAGATCGCCCAGCTCAATGTCCGCAAGAACATGCTGGGTACGCTCCTGGCCGGCGGCATCCGCTCCGCGAACGCGCACTACGCGAACATGCTGCTCGGCTTCTATCTGGCGACCGGCCAGGACGCGGCCAACATCGTCGAGGGCTCGCAGGGGGTGACCGTGGCCGAGGACCGGGACGGGGACCTCTACTTCTCCTGCACCCTGCCCAACCTGATCGTCGGCACCGTCGGCAACGGCAAGGGCCTCGACTTCGTGGAGACCAATCTGACCCGGCTCGGCTGCCGGGACGAGCGCGAACCCGGCGGCAACGCCCGCCGGCTCGCCGCCCTCTGCGCCGCCACCGTCCTCTGCGGCGAACTGTCCCTGCTGGCGGCGCAGACCAACCCCGGCGAACTCATGCGCGCCCACGTCCAGATGGAACGCGGAAACTGACCCCCGCGACGACGCACCGCTGACCGAGGCAGGCCCCACCGGGCCGCCTCGCACGGCGGTGCGCATACCCCCAACTCGGCCTGCCCCGGGCCCACTTGCGGGCTAGCCGCCGGCTGACGTCCGGTCATGCCCGAGCTCACACCGGCTCGGGTCCGACCGACTCGTACTCCTCGCGCAGTTCATGCAGGACGGGATGCTCCACGTCGTAGGTCACCTCGTCGATGGAGGCGATGGGACGGACCCCGAACGCCGAGTTGGTGGCGAAGGCCGCCGCCATCCCTGAGAGGTGCGCGATGCCGATCTCCGCCGTCCGCTGCGCACCGGCATGGTGCCGCCGCAGCAGGGCCGTGGTGATGCCGGGGAGGACATCGGCGGCGGGCCACACCACGCCGGTGCCGTCGAAGAAGCCGATGCTCCACGTCGGGCCCTCGGACACCGCGGACCGCCCGTCGAGGAACAAAGCGTCGTCGAATCCGGCGAGTTGGGCCAGCCGCCGCTGGTGCAGCGCGCCGAACAGCCCGGTGTGCTTGACCGCCGGCACCTCCCGGCAGTGCGACACGGTACGCACCCGCAGCGGCGGCAACTCCCCGGCCGCCGCCCGACAGGTCACCAGGATCTGCGGCCGCGCCCCGGCACCGGGCCGCTCCAACCGCAGCCCCGGATCGGACACCGTCACCCGTACGGTGACCGGGTCGGGGGCGTCGGCCAGGGCGTCGCGGATCCGGGCGCGCACCTCGTCCGGGTCGAGTTCGGTGCCGAAGACGGTACGGCAGTCGCGCCGCAGCCGCTCCAGGTGGAGCGAGAGTCCGCGCACCCGCCGGCCCTCCGCGCGCAGGGTGGTGAAATGCCCGTAGTTGGTCATGGCCAGCGCCGTGAGCCGGTGGGGCTCGGCGGCGGCATCGCCCGGTTCCATCGCAAGGACTCCTCTGTCAGCCGGGCCCGCCCGACCGGTCAACTGCCCGGCGGACGGCCCCGGAAGCGTGCACATGTCCGGTACCCCCGTGGGCGCCGGCCTCAGCAGTGCCGACGCTCGGCGATCACCATGAGTTCCTCGATGCCGAACCCGGCCCGCTCCGACCGCGGTCGTCCCGGCCTGGAACACCACCCTGCGCTCGGAGCTGATCAGCGGTCAGCGGTCAGCACATGGATGTCGCCGCCGCCGAGTTCTCCGTCAACACCCGGCTCTCCCGCGCGTCGCCCACCGGAGGACATGACCCCGCGCGCCCCCGGACTCAAAGGTGGGCACGGCCGGTGTCATCCCCCGCCTCTCCCTCCTCCGGCTGTGCCCGCCGACTGGCTCATGGTCCAGGCGCCGACCGCGGCCATCAGCAGCGCCGCCCCGCCGGTGGACCCCAGCAGTACCGGGAAGGAGATGGGCGGGTCGGAGCTCAGCGCGCCCACCAGGTCGCCGGGGTCGCGCAGGATCTCGTAGCGGTCGCCGGGGCGTGAGTCGCTGCCGCACTTGTCGGCCTGGAGGGTGGACGAACGCCCTTGTGCGTCACGGAGCTTGCAGGTGTAGCTGTCGCCGCCGGTCCGCGACGAGGTGCTGCGCTCCACCGCGACGACCGTGGACCGTATATGCTCACCGCGCCAGTCGAGCACCGCGCTGCGGAACCCGTACGGGACCATGACCAGCAGGAAGATCCCCAGGAGCAGCAGCGCCATCAGATGGCCCGGTGAGTCCGTGCCGAGGATCAGCGGCAGCCACAGGAGGACGACCACACCGAGCAGGACGGGGCCGACCAGCACCAGTTCGTTGAGGTGGTGCCCGACGGCGATCAGCACGCCGCTCCCGATGAGGACGCCCGCCCCGGTGAGCCCCGTCAGCGCTCCCGCCAACCGCGGCCGGCGCGGCGCCCAGGAGCCGGGCTCGATCAGCGTCCCCCGCACCCACCGGCCGGTCGCCACCGCCCAGCCCCACACCCCAGACGCAGCCATCGCAGCCCCCTGTCGCCCGCATCCTGTAACTGCCCTACCCGCAACGGTAGTTGACCACCATGGGGCCAGGGGTGGCTCAGGGGTCCGGCTTGCTGCACGTTGCAACATGTCTCAATCCAAGATCAGTCGGATGGAGAGCAACAAGGGCACCTGCCCGGAGAGGGTACGCAGGAGCCGCCCGCGCTGTGGGACACGGTCGAGGCGATCAAGGCTTCCGGGTTCGAGATCGACCCGGAGCTGTGGACCATGAAGGACGCGGCCGACTGCTCCCAGTGCCACGCCGGGTGTACGGACAGTCCCAACGGCGGGAAGTGACACCGCACTGACCGCGGCAACTCCCCTTCAGGTTCAGGGGAGTTGCCGCCATGAGGAAAGGTTCTGCATGGAGGTCGTTGACGCCTGGGAGCGGTACGCCCGGGGACGGACGCCACGAAGGAAGGCCAACGCTTCCGGGGCCGAGACGTGGTTGAACTGGACGCAGTACCCCGACCACGGCCCTGACGAATCGATCCTCGGAGAGCTTCAGGGCCGGACCGTTCTGGAACTGGGCTGCGGTACGGGATGCAACCTCGCCCATCTCACCACGCTCGGCGCCGACTGCATCGGTGTGGACATCGCACCCAGCCAGCACAAGAAGGCCGTGGCCCGCTGGGGCCACCTCCCCGGTCTCGCCTTCCACACGGCGGAGGTGACCGACTACCTGGCACACACGGAAGGCCCGTTCGACGTGGTGCTGTCCATCTTCGGGCCTGTCTGGTTCACCGACCCCGGGCAGCTCCTTCCCCTGGTCCGTAAGAGGCTTTCCCCTGGCGGCGTACTGGCCTTCTCCCACAAGCCCCTGACGGCCGGTACTGACCCGGTGGGCAGGCTGAGGGAGGCGAAGGCGGTGACCAGGTGGGACTACTCCCCAGAGGAGTGGTCGGCCCTTCTGACCTCGTCGGGGTACTCGGACATCAAGGCCGAGATCGTCCCTCCCCCAGAAGGGCAAGACCAAGGCACCCTCCTGGTGAGGGCGTACGCATGGACCAAGTGACCGCTCTCGCGTAACGGACCTCACCGACCCCAAATGGCCAAGAGAGAAAGGGACTTGGCCCCGTCACTCCGTGCAGAGTCGCATCAGGTGTTTCTCCGCGGTGGTGAGGGCGTCTTCGATGGCGCCGAGGGCTACTGCTTGTTCTCTGAGGGGGGAGAGGACGAGGCGGGGTGGGTTGAAGAGGCGGACCTGGACGCTGTGGCGGAGGCGGCGTAGGAGAGGTTCGCCGGACTGGCTCATGGAGCCGCCGAGGATCACGGCGCCGGGGTCGATGAGCATGATGAGGATGGCGAGTCCGGCGGAGAAGCGGGCCACGACCTGGTCGCAGATCGCGGCGGCCACCGCGTCCCCCGTGTCGGCCCGGCTGAAAAGCATCGGTCCGACCCGGTCGAGGGCGGTGTCGCGCACCGCCTCGTACAGCTCCCCGGCGCCCCGGTCCGTGCAGGCGGCCAGCGCCAGATCGCGTACCGCCTTGGCGCCGACGAGGCGTTCGAAGCTGCCGGCGCCGTCCGGGGGTGCGCCGTCGGACCGGCCGGGGGTGCGGTCGAGGTCGCCGGCGAGGTCGATGAAGCCCAGCTCGCCGGCCGCCGAGGAGGCGCCCCGGTAGGGCCGGCCGCCGATGACGATGCCCGCGCCGACGCGCTCGTCCCAGTACACGTAGATGAAGTTGTCGATGCCGCGGGCGGCGCCGTGGGACTGTTCGGCGAGGGCGGCGAAGTTCATGTCGTTGTCGATGAGGACGGGGCAGCCGTGCCGCCGGCTCAGTGTCTCGACCACGGGGACTCCGGCCCAGCCGGGGATGCTGGGCGCGACGCGGATCTCGCCGGTCTCGGTGTCCACCACCCCGGGTGTCCCGACCGCGATCGCCCACAGACCGCCCGGGTCGAGCCCGGCGGAGGCGGCGCACCGCTGGATCGCGTCGGCGGCGGTGTCGACGACGTCGGTGCCCAACGGGGCGGCGTCGGCCTGGAGTTCGGCGATCTTCCGGCCGAGGAGGTCGGCCAGCACCACATGGACGCCGTGGGTGCCGATGTCCAGCCCGGCGACGAAGCCCAACTCGGCGCGGAACCGCACCTGTTGGGCGGGGCGCCCGATGTTCCCCGGTGGCGGTCCGGCGTCGAGGCGTTCGACGACCCCGAGGCCGGCCAGGTCGGACAGGGCGCGGGTCACCGCGGGCCGGGACAGTCCGGTGGTCTCGATCAGCAGCGCGATGCTCACCGGGGCGGCCGCGGATCTCACCGCGGCGAGTACCGCGCAGCGGTTCATCCGGCGCAGCACATGCGGTCCGCTGGCGGGCCTTGCTGATGTCACGGAGCGTCCTCCTTACACGCGGGGCGGGCTGCCGCACGGGTGCAGGGGCCATGTTGCCCGCTCCCGGGCCCTTGACGTGAGTCGGAAGCGCGCCGATATTAATGCATCGTCCGTTAGTTAGTTGGTTGCGGCTGTGTCAGCAGTTGGTCGTGCGGCCGCGTCAACATGGGGCGGGCGAGCGGCCGTTGGACCGTGGCCCGGTCCGGTTCCGCTCGGCCGGGTGCCGAGATGTTGTCATGTCCGTTTCATTAGGCGGGCGGGCTCACCCCCGCCCCGCGCGGAAGGGGACCAACCATGGAGCGCCAGGGACTCACCCGCAAGCAGTTGCTGGGAATGGCCGCCTTCGGGGCGAGCGCGGCGGTACTGGGCGGCCCCGCGGTCACCGGCGGAGCCCCGGCCGCCGCCGCGGCCACCACCTCCACAGCAGCCGACACCGCCGCCTCCGCCGCCTCCGCTGAGCGGAACGCGACGATCGAGGACGACATCGCCTGGTACGACGTGGCGGAGTGGGGCGTGGAGGGCAAGGGCTGGAACGACACCTCCCGCTACTACGACCGGCTGCCCGCGAAGGCCGAGGGCACGGTACGGGCCGCGGTGTGGAACCTCAGCCGGAACTCCGCGGGAATGCTGACCCGCTTCCGCACCGACTCGCCCGTCATCCACGCCCGTTACACCCTGCACTCCCCGAGCCTGGCGCTGGCGCACATGCCCGCCACCGGCGTCAGCGGGATCGACCTCTACGCCCAGGACGCCCGCGGCCGGGACCGCTGGCTCGCGGTGATCAAGCCCACCGCCCAGTCGGTGAACGCCCGTATGGTCGCCGGACTCGACGCGGGCACCCGCCGGTACACGGCCTATCTGCCGCTGTACAACGGCGTGGAGTCGGTGCAGATCGGTGTCGCCAAGGGGGCCGCCTTCCAGGCCGTCCGGCCGCGCACCGAGAGACCCGTCGTGTTCTACGGGTCGTCCATCCTCCAGGGCGCCTGCGCCTCCCGCCCCGGGATGGCGTTCACCTCCATCCTGGGGCGCCGCTTCGACCGCCCCACCGTCAACCTCGGCTTCTCCGGGAACGCCTTCATGGACCCGGAGGTCGGCGATCTGCTCGCCGAACTCGACGCCGAGGCCTTTGTCATCGACGCCCTGCCCAACATGGAGCCCGACCTCGTCGCCGAACGCGGCGAGGTCTTCGTACGCCGGCTCCGCGCCGCGCGGCCGGACACCCCGATCGTGATGGTCGAGGACCGCACCTACGCCAACGCCTGGCTGATCGAGGCCGAGCGCACCCGGCTCGCCGGCAGCCGTGCCGCGTACCGCCGGGCCTACCAGAACCTGCTCACCTCGGGCGTCAAGCAGCTCACCTACCTCAAGGGCGACGATCTGCTCGGCGACGACGACGAGGCGACGACCGACGGCTCGCACCCCAACGACCTCGGCATGGTCCGCTACGCCGACGCCTACACCAGGGTGCTCAGACGTGTCCTGTAATCCACCCGTTCCACGTTCTCAGGCGGTGCAGATGAAGAAGAGACTGTGCGGTGCGGCCGCTGTCCTCGGGGTCCTCGTCACGGCGGGCGCACTCCCGGCGCAGGCGTCCCCCGGCCCGCAGACCTCCGCGGACGCCCAACAGGCCCGGCACACACTGCCGTTGGGCCCCTCCGGCCTCACCGAGACCCGGACCACCACGACACTCCAGCCGGGTGTCACCCTCACCCGTATCGTGCGCGGCGAGGCGGACGCGGCGCTGCACTGGACGGTCGAGATGTCCGTCCCCGGCGGCGAGACCTCACCGGACCCGGACGCGCCGCCGACCTCGCTGAAGGACAAGGCGAGTGCCGACGCCCTGGCCGCCGGGCTGAAGCGGGACGGCTTCGAGGCCCGCGTGGAGCGGGTCACCACCGAGCGGACCACCGACTACGCGGGCGGCGAGCTCGGCTGGCGGGTCCGCGTCGGCTCGTTCGGCTCCGATGCCGCCGCCAACGCGGAACGGGCCCGGCTGAAGACCGCCGGATACACCGGTTCCGCCTGGTACACCGGCTGGGACGGCGCCGCCACCGACCGCGGCCCCTGGCGCGTCGAGGTGCTCACCATCGACCCGCGCGCATTCCACGGCAGCCTGTCCGCGGCGTACGGCCCCGATCTGGAGGAGCGGGAGACGACCAGCGAGCTGGCGAAGGCGGCGGGGGCGACCGCGGCGGTCAACGGCGGGTTCTTCGTCCTCGATCCCAAGGCGGGTGCCCCGGGCGACCCGGCCGGTGTCGGTGTCTACGACGGCCGGTTGCTGAGCGAACCGGTCAGTGGGCGCCCCGCGTTCGTCTTCCACGACAACGCCCGCCAGAGCCGGATCGACCGCTTCACCTGGAAGGGCGAGGCCACCGCCCGCGGCACCTCGCTGGACCTGGACGGCGTCAACCGCGTACCCGGCCTGATCAGGAACTGCGGCGGCAGCGCGCACGACGCCCCGACCTCCCTGCCGCTGCATGATGTGACCTGCACCAACAAGGACCAACTCGTCGCCTTCACACCGGACTTCGGCAAGAACACCCCGCAGGGCGAGGGCGTGGAGGCCGTCCTGGACTCCCATGACCGGGTCGCGGAGATGCGCTCGCCGCGCGGCGGACCGCTGCCCGCGGGCGGCAGCTCCGTCCAGGCCACCGGCAAGCGGGTCGGCGAACTCTCCGGCCTGGCCCGCACCGGCGAGGCCCTGCGCCTGAAGACGACACTGCTGGACGGGAAGGGCAAGCCGGTCTCGCCGTCCCCGAGGACCGACGTCATCAACGGCGGCCCCGAACTGGTCCGCGACGGCAAGTTGCACGTCACCCCGGCGACCGACGGCATGGTGCACCCCGGCGACCCGAGCTGGTACTACGGCTGGGTCCACAAGCGCAATCCGCGCACCCTGGCCGGGGTGGACGCGGCCGGGCGGACCCTGCTGGTCACCGCCGACGGACGCAGCACCGGGGCGCTCGGGCTGAGCATCCCCGAGACCGCCGAGGTCGCCAGGGCGCTCGGTATGCGCGACGCGATCAACTTCGACGGCGGCGGCTCCACCACCGCCGTGGTCGACGGCAAGGTGATCAACCGCCCGTCCGACGCAGCCGGTGAACGCCCCGTCGGAGACGCCCTGTTGGTCCTGCCCGACAAGGACTGACCCCGGTCCCGGTCCAGCGCACACACCCATGCACACACCCCCAAGCAGCGAACAACCGCAGGGAGCCGCCGTGTCCTCCGTACAGGCCATGCGAAGCCGTGTCCTGCTCGTCCTCACCGCACTGCTCGCCGTCCTCCTCCCCGCCGCCCCGGCACTGGCCGGACCCGAAGGGGGAGCCGGCGCCACCCGGGCCGCGGCACCGGGTGGTGCCGAGGTCGTCGACACCACCCGGGTCGCGGACCGCCAACTCGATCTGACCGTCAAGTCGCCCTCCCTGGGCGGCAGTTCGGCCAAGGTCCGGCTCCTCACCCCCGACGGCTGGGATCCGGACGACCGCAGCCGGCACTGGCCCACCCTCTGGCTGCTGCACGGCTGCTGCGGCGACTACACCGCGTGGTCCACCCTCACCGACCTCGCGCGGACCGACAGCCTGCGCAAGGTCCTGGTGGTGATGCCGGAGGCCGGCTGGAACGGCTGGTACAGCGACTGGTGGAACCACGGCCAGGGCGGCGACCCGGCCTGGGAGACCTTCCACACCGTGGAGTTGCGGCACCTCCTGGAGCGCGACTGGGGCGCCGGCAGCAACCGCGTCGTGGCCGGGCTCTCGATGGGAGGCCAGGGCGCCCTGCTGTACGCGGCCCGGCACCCCGGCATGTTCAAGGCGACCGCCGCCTTCTCCGGCTCGGTGCACCCGCTGCTGAGCGAGGAGTCCGAGAAGCGCCTCCTGGGGTACTTCGGCGGCCAGGGCGGCGACCCGCTGCGGGTCTGGGGCGACCCGGTCGCCCAGCGCCGCGTCTGGCAGGCCCACGACCCGTACCACCTGGCCAAGCGGCTGCGGTCCATACCCGTGTACCTGTCCTGCGGTGACGGCACCACCGGACCCCTGGACCCGGCGGGCAGCACCAGCGCGGTGGAGGCCGACTTCAACCGGCAGAACCACGCACTCGCCGCCCGGCTGGAAGAGGTCGGCGCCAAGCAGGTGACCACCCACTTCTACGGACCGGGCACCCACCGCTGGTCCTACTGGGAGCGCGAACTGCACTCCGCCCTGCCGATGCTGCTCGGCGCCCTCCGGGTGGACGGGGGTGAGGGCTGACCCCCGAGGACCCGTAAGCGGATCACACCGGCCGTCCCGGCATCTGCCGCCGGGACGGCCGACCCGTTCCGCGGCCCGATCCGATGGGCGGGAAGCAGCCGGGGGGCAGGAAGCAGCCGATGGGCAAGAAGCACAGGAAGCCCGCCAACTCCTTGTGCGGATACGCCAATTGATAAAATTTCTGCGGCCGCCGAGCTGTTTCCGCAGCTCAGCCGGACAAGGATTGGCCTAGACCTCTAATGGGCCGGAAAGTCGTTTACCAAAACTGCTTTCCCGTGGAAACTATGTCGTGCTCGCGTCAACTGGACGCGCGTAGATTCCACCACGGGAGAAGCGCGCGCCCGACCGCTCCTGGCCGGCCGCACTCCGTACGTCTTTCTGTTTGCCGCGCCGCGCTCGCACGGCGCGCCGAGATCCACCGCACCGCAGCACTACTCGGCACCACTCGTGCACCATCGCAGCTCGCCCCCACCAAACAGGAGGAAACCTTGTTCCCTCGGAGCCTCTCCCTCACGTCCCCCCAGCGAAGACTCACCGCGGCAGGCGTCATCGGTACCAGCGCCGCACTGACCTTCAGCCTGATGTCGGGCACCGCCTCCGCGGCCCCCGCCTCGCACGACCCCGTACCGCAGGGCAAGGGCTACATGGGCGTCGGTTACGTCCAGGACCGCAAGGACTTCAAGCCCGACACCGGGCAACTGCACCTCGGCAAGCCCGCGTCGGGCCCCAGCGCCAACCTCCAGGCGAACCCCCAGGGCATCGACGTCTCCAGCTGGCAGGGCGGCATCAACTGGAGCTCGGTCCGCGCCGCGGGCATCGAGTTCGCCTGGATGAAGGCGACCGAGGGCCTCACGTACAAGGACCCGACGTTCAACGCCAACTACGTCAACGCCTACAACGCCAAGGTGGTCCGGGGCGCCTACCACTTCGCGCGGCCCGATGTGTCCGGCGGCGCGGCCCAGGCCGACTACTTCGCCAGCAACGGCGGCGCCTGGTCCCGCGACAACCTGACCCTCCCCGGCGTGCTGGACATCGAGGGAAGCTGCTACGGCAAGTCGGCCGCGTCGATGCAGTCCTGGATCCTGGACTTCTACAACCGGTACAAGGCCCGCACCGGCCGCGACGTCGTCATCTACACCACCGCGAGCTGGTGGAACTCCTGCACCGGCGGCTGGTCCGGCATGTCCGCCAGGAGCCCGCTGTGGGTGGCCCACTGGACCACCGGCAGCCCCGCCATCCCGCGCGGCTTCCCCTTCTACACCGTCTGGCAGTACAGCTCCACCGGCAGGGTGAACGGCGTCGCCGGGAACGTCGACCGCGATGTCTTCGGCGGCGACCGCTCCCGTCTGCTGGCCCTGGCCAACAACACCGCGTGACGGCTCCGGCCGCCACCCGCTGACGGCCGCCGGGGACCGCACCCCCGGCCGCCGCCACACCCGGGGCGGAGCAGCCCAACGAGCCTGCTCCGCCCCGGAGTTGACCGCGCGGGAGACCCCTCAGAGGGACACCTCTCACCTCCGCCGGACTTCCACGTCCGCACCCGCGGCATCGCCCTCCGCCCCCAGGCCCGCCAGCAGCCGCAGACCGTCCTCGGTGGGGCTGCCGGGCGCCGCGGACAGCACCAGCAACTCCATGCCCGACCCGTCCGGCAGCGCGAAATTCTCCTGGTGCAACTCCAGCAGCCCGACCAGCGGATGCCGGTACGCCCTGCGCCCATGGGTGCGGGCACACACGTCGGCACGGGCCCACAGGCGGCGGAAGCGCTCGCTGCCCATCGCCAACTCCCCGATGAGTGGCTTTGTTCACGAGAACCGGCAGCACCTATACACAAGTTTGGGCAGCACTCGAAGCTCTGCAGAAATCGAACGATTCATGGCTTCAGGAAGAACAGGCCCCTGCCGAGAGTTCAGCAGGGGCCCACGGTGACGAACCCTTCGGAGGGCCGCTACCTACCTTCGATGAGCGGCATGTCGACCGACACCAGTTAACGTCTGCTGCCGATCTGACGGCCCGGCCTCACTTCAGATGGCGGGTGAAGAACTGGGCCGCGGCGTCCCCTGCGAACTGCGGGACACCGGTGTGCCCGCCCATGTTGGCGTGGAGGGTCTTCTCCTCGGAGCCGAACGCGTCGAACAGGTCCAGGGCGGCCTGCCGGTCGTTCCCTTCGTCGTCCCACTGCAGCAGGACATGCAGCGGAATGGTGACCTGCCGGGCCTCCTCGAACATCGCGCGAGGCACGAAACTCCCGGCGAACAGAACAGCAGCCGAGATGCGCGGCTCGACCACCGCCAGCCGGGTCCCGATGGAGATCACTCCCCCCGAATACCCGACCGGGCCGCCGATCTCGGGCAGCGACAGGATGGCGTCCAGGGCGGCCTGCCATTCCGGGACCGCCTTGTCGACCAGGGGGAGGATGAGGGCATCGATGATCTCGTCGCTGACCGGCTCGCCGGCCTCCAGTGCCCGGCGCAGGTCGGCGAGGGCCTGCTCGGCGCCGGGCAGGCGGGGGCGGTCGCCGTTTCCGGGGAGCTCGATGGCGGCCGTGGCGAAGCCGTCCGCCGCGGCGTGCCGGGCTCGGGCCACCAGTCGGGGGTACACCTTGCGCAGCCCGAGCGGAGGGGGGCTGAGCAGGATCAGCGGCGCCGGTGCGGATGTGGATGCGGATTCGGGCGTCCACAGGAATCCGGGGATCTCGCCGAGGGTGAACTCGCGTTCGAGGATGCCGTCGTCGAGGGGCTGCTCGGAAGTGAAATGCATGGTCGTGCCTTTCGGGAGTGCACTGGAACGGCGCTCCCGGACGACCTGCCTATCGCCCGACCGTGACCCCGGAGGGGAGCACCCACGTCGATACTGTGTTCACGGGTACCACCTCCTCAATCTCTCGCACGGCCTCCCGGAAACGTAGCAGGTGTCGCCCTCGTCCTCTAACGGGTTTTGCGGAGTCTCCGTGGCGCAGCCTCAGAGACCCACTCGGGAAGCGGGGTGCACTGGCGCTGTGGCTTCTCATGAATATCGAACACAACGCACCGCCGACGCCTCCCAAACCTCGTGTATAGGTGCTGTCGCTTCTCGTGAACAAAGCCACTGAGCCCTGTCCAACCTCCCGCGTCGGCTGGGCAGTTGGCCTGACGGACGGGTGAAGCCCCTGGTAGATGGGTTTTCGACCAAGAGAACCGTCTCCACCAGAGGCTTCGCATGCTTGTCTACTCGTCCGGCGTCGACGTGTCCAGCTCCGCCCTCCGCTTCCTCGCCGCCCGCTTGAGGGAACGCCGCCGCACTCTCGGCACCCGATGGCGGCGCCTGAGCGCGGGCCGACAGGCCCTGCTCACCCTCGCCCACCTCCGCAACGGCCAGCCCTATGCCCAGCTCGCGGCCGGTTTCGGCGTCGGCACCACCACCGTCTACCGGTACGTCAACGAGGCCGTCGTGCTCCTGGCCGCCCTGGCCCCCACGCTCGCCGACGCCGTACGGGCCGCGTCGATGAAGGCCTATCTGATCCTGGACGGGACGCTTCTGCCGATCGACCGGATCGCCGCCGACCGTCCCTTCTACTCGGGCAAACACAAGAAGCACGGCATGAATGTGCAGGTCATAGCCGACCCGAAGGGTCGTCTCCTGTGGGCTTCACCGGCCCTGGCCGGTGCCGTCCATGACGTCCGGGCCGCACGCGAGCACGGCATCATCGACGCCCTCGCCGAGGCCGGCATCACCTGCTGGGCGGACAAGGGCTACCAGGGCGCAGGTGGCACGGTCCGTCTCCCTTACCGCGGCCGATGGGACCGCCTCTCCACGGGTCAGCAGTCCGTCAACCGGTCCCATGCGAAGGTCCGGGCACTGGTCGAGCAGGCCATCGCCACCCTCAAGTCCTGGCGGCTCCTCCGCAAGCTCCGCTGCTCGACGACCCGTATCACGAGCCTCGTCCAAGCTGTCCTCACCCTCCATCTGGCCAGCTCAGACTGAGGATGGAAAAGCTCAGTGTTCTCGCCGGTGAGTCGGCGGGCCATGAGGTCGGTCATGGCGAGGTGAATCACGGCTTCGGAGCGGGCCGGGAGGGCTTCGTAGTCGCGGGCCAGCGGTGGCGCATCAGCCAGCCGTAGGTCCGCTCGACCGTCCACCGCTTCGGGATCGGAGTGAAGCCCCTGGTCCCAGGGGTGCGTTGGTCATGGACCCTCATTGCGTGGACAGGGTCTGTCAAACGAACGTCTTACGGTCCCCGGCGGGCCCGCGTGCTCCAGTCGATGTGCCCACAGAGCCCCTGGTGGGCGGCCTGCTTCAGGCCGGGCGTTCGGTGGTGAGGGTGATGCGCCCGTCTATCCAGACGGGTAGGCGCCGGGCGAGTTTCTTCAGTGACGGGCCCCGTACGTGGTGCAGATTCACCACGAGTCTCGTGCCGAACAGCGCCTGGAAGTGGGCTCCGAGGCCCCGGCCAGTGCCGGTGAACACTTCGTCGGCCGGGACGTCGGGCTGTGGTGGTTCGTTGATCCGGTACACGCACAGGGCCTGTCGGTCCGGGACCGGTCCGGGGAGAACGGCGACCGCTCGGACCGCCGGCCAGCCCAGTTTGATCACGGGGACGTATCCGAATGCCTGGTGGTACGCGACTCCTTCGGGATGGAAACGGACAGCCGGGTCGTCGGGGCGGGCAGGTGTGGGCCTGCCCGTGTACGCGCGGATCGTGGTCAGCAGCGTGCTTCCGGGTCGGTAGAAGAGTGACTGCCGGTAGAGCCTTCGGTAGTGCGATGACTCGTGACCCACCTCGCGACTCCTTCACAGGCTCGTTCGTAGGGCTGATAATCGCATGAGCTGGTCGCTGGGGGTGCGTGCTGGAACGGGCCGCTTGTGATCGTTGGAGACGGTTCTCTTGGTCGAAAACCCATCTACCAGGGGCTTCACCCGTCCGTCAGGCCAACTGCCCAGCCGACGCGGGAGGTTGGAAAGGGCTCACTGCGGTCCACCCTCGCGATCTATCAGCGCCGCAAGGTACCGGGCGCCGCCGAACTCGCCCGCCGAGCCCGCGAAGCACTTGCCTAACATGCCCACCAACCGGCCGACGAAGGGACGCACAGTGGCGCAACCGACCACCGACGACCAGCCCGAAGCCCTCAAACCCGCACTCGAATCCATGACCCTGCTGGTCGCCGCCGTCATCGTCCACGACCAGGCCACCAACCGCGTCGTGCTCCTCCAGCGCAGCGAGAACGCCAAGTTCGCCCAATGCATGTGGGACCTGCCCGTCGGCAAGAGCGAACCCGGCGAGCCGATCACCGAAACCGCGGTGCGCGAGCTGTACGAGGAGACCGGCCTCACCGTGCAGCCGGAGTCCCTCAAGGTCGCCCACATCATCCACGGAGCATGGGGAGTCGAAGCCCCCAACGGATTTCTGACGGTCGTCTTCGTCGCCCATGAATGGACCGGCGAGCCCGAGAACCGCGAGCCGCGCAAGCACGCCCAGGTCCGCTGGGTCGGGACCGACGCCATCCCGGAGGAGTTCGTGGACACCACTGCGAGCGCTCTCCACAGCTACCTCGACGGAGGCCCGGAAGTCTCCCTGAACGGCTGGGACCAGTAGCCGCCCACACCTGAGCGGTGGGGGCACCCGGCCACTGCCGGGAACTTCGGGAACTTCCTTGAGGCGGGCGGGAGTTGGGGTGTCACGGTCTGGGTGGTGAAGGTGTATCGGGTGTCGTGTTCGTCTCTGGCGCAGAAGACGTAGGGTTCGCCGAGGGTTATGAGGTCGAGTGCCCAG
>NZ_JBHVRR010000037.1:0-53931 GCF_042885635.1 Streptomyces sp. NPDC058045
CCCTGGCACGCACTCTCGCTGCACCGGCCGAACACCCAAGTACGTCCAGTACGAGGGAGTCCGGCCGGCACAGCGAGAGCACGCACCAGGACCCGCTCCTTCACCCACGGAGATCCAAACGACACGGCCTAGTACTCCAGCCGCAGAGCCAGCTCGCGCTGGTACCAGATGCCTGGCTCACCGCCGAGGTGGTCCGGGCCGGCGGGGCCGACGGGCCCGAACCCGGCTCTGGCCAACACCTTCTGGGACGCGGTGTTCCGGCGGGTGGTGGCCGCCTGCAGGGTGCGCAGCCCGTGCCGGGCCGCCGCCAGCCGGCACAGCTCCCGGACGGTCGCGGTCGCCACACCACGGCCGGCGACATGCTGCGCGACCCGGTAGCCGAGTTCCGCGGTGTGGTCTTCGATGTCGATCAGGTTGAACCTGCCGAGTACCGAGCCGTCCTCGGCGACGAGCACGTGGAAGGCGCAGATGCCGGCCTCCTGCTCGGCCAGCAAGGCGTTGTACCGGTCGGTGAACCGGTCGAAGAAGGCGTCGCCGCGGTCGGGGACCGAAGCAGCGAAGTAGGCGCGGTTCGCCAGCTCGAAGGCCAGGACCGCCGGGGCATGACCGGCGTTCAGCCGCTTCAGCTCGGGCACTGCCCGACCCTACCCGGACAGCGCGCCGTGGCCACCTGACTTTTCCCACCAGCGGCGGACAGCCCCCGACCCCCGGGCACCTGACGTCCGTGTCGGCCCGCTTCGCCAACGCGCGCTGGCCCTGGACGATTTGATCACCTCCGCACTACGGTTCTCCGGTGCCCCGCCCCGTACCGAAGCTGCCGCCCGGCTACCGTGCGCGTCCCGCGTCCGCCGCTGACGCCGGGGCGATCCTCGCGCTGGTCGCGGAGTGCGAGCGGGCGGAGTACGGGCGGGTGGAGTCCGACGAGGGGGCGGTGGCCGCGGTCTTCGCCCGGCCCGGGCTGGTGCCGGAGTCGGACACTGTGCTCGTCCACGACCGCTCGGGGCGGCTGGTGGCACGGGCCTGGGTGGACCGGCGTTCCGAGATCGATGTGCACCCCGGGCACCGCGGGCGCGGCCTGGGCGCCGCGCTCCTCGACTGGGCCGGGGACCGGGCCGGGCGGGCGGGCAGCGAGGGCGTCGTGCAGACCGTCCCGGACGGCGACACCGCCGCCGTCACCCTGCTGCGCACCCGCGGCTACGTCCCGCTGGTACGGGCCTGGCTGCTGGAGTACGCCATGCCGGACGAACCGCGGGTGCCGCAGGCCCCGCCCGGGATCACCGTCCGCCCGTACCGCCACGGCGACGGGCCCGCCGTGCATCGGCTGGTGCAGGACGCCTTCGACGAGTGGCAGCAGCGCCGCCAGCCCTACGGGGAGTGGGCCCGGCACATCGCCGACCGGCCCGCCTTCGCCCCCGCGATGTCCCCACTCGCCTTCCACGAGGGCCAACTGGTCGGCGCCGCACTGTCGTTGGAGCTGCCCGAGTGGGACGACGGGCATATCGAGCAGGTCGCGGTGCGCCGCGACCAGCGGGGCCGGGGCATCGCGCGGCTGCTGCTGCGCCGGGCGTTCCGCGACTTCCACCGGGCGGGCCGCCGCTCCTGCACCCTCTGGACCCACTCCGACACCGGCGCACTCGACCTGTATCTGCGGGTGGGCATGACGATCCGGCACAGCTCCACCGTCTTCCGCAAGGAACTGCGGACCCCCGCGCCCTGAGCGCGCCCCGATCTGTCGGACATGCCCAGGCCAATCGCCCGGGACGGCCCCGGCTTCGGCGGCTCCTGCCGTACCGCACTTGACCTGCCCCCGGCGGGCGGCCGAGGATCGCGCCATGATCGGTGGACACGGCAACACCGGCGCGCCGCGACGCGCCCCCGCGGGACAGGCCAGCACCGTCGACGGAGTGCTGCGGCGCAGCGCCCGCCGCACTCCGCAGCGCCCCGCCCTCACCTACGGCGACCGCACCTGGACCTACGCCGACCTGGACGAGGCCGTCTCCCGTGCGGCCGCCGTCCTGTGCGCCGCCGGTCTCGCCCCCGGTGACCGGGTCGCCGCCTACGGGCACAACTCGGACGCCTATCTGATCGCCTTCCTCGCCTGCGCCCGCGCCCGGCTGGTGCATGTGCCCGTCAACCAGAACCTCACCGGTGCGGACCTCGCGTATCTGCTGGACCAGTCCGGGAGTTCCCTGGTCCTCGCCGACCCGGCGCTCACCGGGCGGCTCCCCGAGGGCACCGCCGTACTGCCGCTGCGGGACGCCGAGGGCTCGCTGCTGGCGCTGATCCCCGGCACCGACCCGTACGACGGGCCGGGCGCGGACTCCGAGGACCTGGTGCAACTGCTGTACACCTCGGGCACCACCGCCCTCCCCAAGGGCGCGATGATGACGCACCGCGCCCTGGTCCACGAGTATCTGAGCGCGGTGCACGCCCTCGACCTGCGGGCCGGGGACCTGCCGCTGCACTCGCTGCCGCTCTACCACTCGGCGCAGATGCATGTCTTCCTGCTGCCGTATCTCGCGGTGGGCGCGCACAGCACCGTCCTGGACGGGCCGGACCCGGCGACCGTCCTCGGGCTGGTGGAGGAGGGCCGCGCGGACAGCCTCTTCGCGCCGCCCACCGTGTGGATCGCCCTCGCCAACCACCCCGGCTTCGCCGACCGGGACCTGAGCGCCCTGCGGAAGGCCTACTACGGCGCGTCGATCATGCCGGTGCCGGTGCTGGAGAAGCTGCGGGCCGGGCTGCCGGGGCTGGCGTTCTACAACTGCTTCGGGCAGAGCGAGATCGGCCCGCTGGCCTGCGTCCTCGGGCCGGACGAGCACGAGGGGCGGATGGACTCCTGCGGGCGCCCGGTGCTCTTCGTCGAGGCCCGCGTCGTGGACGAGGCGGGGCAGGACGTGCCCGACGGCACCCAGGGCGAGGTGGTCTACCGCTCGCCGCAGCTCTGCGAGGGCTACTGGGACAAGCCGCAGGAGACCGAGGAGGCCTTCCGCGACGGCTGGTTCCACTCCGGCGACCTCGCGGTCCGCGACGCCGAGGGCTTCCTGACCGTCGTGGACCGGGTCAAGGACGTCATCAACTCCGGTGGGGTGCTGGTCGCTTCACGTCAGGTGGAGGACGTGCTGTACACCCATCCCGCGGTCGCCGAGACGGCCGTCGTCGGGCTGCCCGACGAGCGCTGGATCGAGGCCGTCACCGCCGTGGTGGTCACCCGCGAGGAGATCGCGGCGGAGGAGCTGATCGCCTACGCCCGCGACCGCCTGCCCCACTTCAAGGCTCCCAAGCGCGTCGTCTTCGCCCAGGCCCTGCCGCGCAACGCCAGCGGCAAGATCCTCAAGCGCGAACTGCGGGACCGGCTCGCCGCCCCCGCCGGGGACTGACCGCTCACCTGCCGCTCCCCCCGGCTCCGCGGCCAACTCACCCCAGCACCGGGGGAGTTGGCAAAGGCGCCGGTGAGGCCCTGTGCCAGCCCGCCGCTGGGGCCTGTCCGGGGCGGGCCGCGGTGGTTAGGCTGGCCGGCGACGATCCACCGGGAGGAGCACGGTCGTGGCCGAGAGCACTGTGGAGCAGTACCCCTTCGCCGGCCGGCCCAAGCCGGACCTCGACCTCAGCAACGCGGACTGGCGGTCCACCAGCGGCGGCCGCGGCGAAGTGCAGATCGCCTTCGTCGAGGGCTTCATCGCCCTGCGCAACGGCGGCCACCCGCACAGCCCGTCCCTGATCTTCGCCCCGGACGAGTGGGGCGCCTTCGTCCTCGGCGCCCGCGCGGGCGAGTTCGACCTCACCTGACGGCCCGCCCCCCCCACAGGGCTTGGTTGGGCACATGCGGGACGGGTACCCGGTCCGGAATGTGCCCCGGCCGCCAGTCGAGACAGAGGTGCCCATGAGTACACGGCCCGTGATCGTCGCGGTGGACGGCTCCGAGGACGCCCTGCGCGCCCTGTGGTGGGCCCGGGACGCGGCCCTGCTGCGCTCCGCACCGCTGCGCCTGGTCCACGTCCGCCAGTACGCGGCCTGGGGCCAGCCCGAGGTGCTCGTCGCCGAGGCGCTGGAGCCGCCCGAGGACCTGCTCCTGGCCGAGGTGCGCCGCACCGTCGAGGAGCGCACCGACCCGGCCGGGCCGCCCGACACCGAGTATGTGTCCCTGATCGGTGTGCCCGGTGCGCTGCTGCCCGAACTGGGCGCCGAGGCACAGTTGTTGGTCCTCGGTTCGCGGGGCCGCGGCGGCTTCGCCAGCCTGCTGCTCGGCTCCAACGGCATGGCCGCCGCCCGGGACGCGGACTGCCCGGTCGTGGTGGTGACCCGCCCCGGCCGGAAGGCTCACGGCGAGGCCCCGCCGCGCCCCGGGCCGCGGATCGTGGTCGGGGTGTCCCCGGACGCGCCCGACGGCAACACCCTCGCCTTCGCCTTCGAGGAGGCGGCCCGCCGCGGCGCCGCCCTGGACGTGGTCGCCGCCTACCCGTGGCCCGGCTACGCCTGGACGGCGGCCGGCGACTTCACCCCCACCGCGGCGGAGCAGCGGGAGGCCCAGCGCGCCACCGAGGAGGAGGTCGCCGGCGCGGTGCGCCCGCACGGCGAGCGGCGGCCCGAGGTGGCGTACCAGGTGCTGGTGGCGCCCGGTGACGCCGCCGGGCATGTGGTGGAGGCCTCCCGGGGCGCCGAACTGGTGGTGGTGGGCCGCCACCGCAGGCGCCGCCTCAGCCCCACCCGGCTGCTAGGCTCCGTCACCCACGCGGTGCTGCTGCACGCGGTGAGCCCGGTGGCCGTCGTCCCGCCCGCGGTGCCCGAGCCCGGCCCCGAGGCCGTCGCGGAGGGACACAACGGGCAGTCCGCCACCGGTTCCTGACCGGGGCGGTTCCCCTCGGGCGGGGGCCGGGGGCGGGCACGTACCATGTCCGCATGTCGTTCCTCCGCCGCCGCAGCTCCGCCACCCCCGCGGGCCCCGACTTCGACGTCCTGGCCATGGACCCGGGGGACTGGCCGGGCAATCTCGGCGCGGGCCTGCTGCCCGCGCCCGACGGCACCTGCCAGGGCGTCTTCCTCCGCTACGACCTCTTCGGCGGCCGCGGCCCCGCGATGATCATCGGCAACCTCCCGGAGGGCTCGCCCGCCCGCGAGACCGAGGACGGCGAGATCCCCTTCGAGGTGGCCCAGTTGCTGCTGGCGCTGGAGAACGACGAGGAGGTCGGCGTCGTCGGCACCGAGGACGTGCCCGTGATGCAGGGCGACAACCTCCTCATCGTGCGCCGGGTGAAGCTCTCCGAAGGACGCATCTCCTGTGTGCAGTTCGACCGCAGCGACGGTGTGCTCGTCACCATCGCCGCCTGGGACCGGCCCATCACCGACGACCTCTACGCCCTGCTGAAGCCGCTGCCCGCGGAGCTGTTCCAGCAGCGCTGACCGGCCCCGGAACGCCCGACGGGCCCGGTCCTGCCCCCACGGCAGGTCCGGGCCCGTCAAGCGTCCGGTGGATCAGGAACGCGACGACACCACGTCCACATCGGCCGCCCGCACATACTCGACCCGGTGGCCGAACTGGATCTCGTAGTAGACGTCCTTGCCGCGCACCACCTTGTGGTCGGCCACGTCGAAGGTCGCGGAGTAGTAGTACTCGCCGTGGACCTTCTCACCGACCACGTACCGCTGCCCCGCGAGCAGCTTGTACGGCATCGGTGTCACCGGCTGCACCGGCACGCCCTCGGGGTACGCCGACTTCTCCGGGTACGCCCTGCCGTACACCGGGATCTCCTTGAGGCCGGCCTTCGGCTGGACCACCAGGCCCTTGGCGTTCTTGGTGACGGGGGCGTCCGCCGGGTTGCGGAACCAGGCCTTCTGCCCGAGGTACCAGACGGCGGTCCAGTCGCCCTCGCGGTCGGCCACCGCGTACTGGGTGCCGGCGGCGAGGCGGGCACCGATGTCGTTGACGTCGATGGTGGAGTCCCCGCCGCCCGGGCGGAGCCCGATGTCCTTGATCAGCGGGGCGTCGTCACGGGGCTCGGTGTGCACCCGGATCGCACTGGAACCGTGCTCCGGGCACGGCTTGCCCTTCGAACAGCCCGTGTACTCGGGCTTGTTGGACTCGTAGTCCGGAGCGATCGTCACCAGGCCGCCCCGAGGACCGGCCGTCGGGTGGAACGGCTTGCCCATCAGCGCGAAGTAGTGCCCCCAGTCCCAGTACGGGCCGGGGTCGGTGTGCATCCCGGGGATGCCCGCGCCGGTGGTGGCGGGCACCTCCTCGTGGCCGATGACATGCCGCCGGTCCAGCGGGATGTCGTACCGGTGCGCCAGGTAGGACACCAGCCGGGCCGAGGTGCGGTACATCGCCTCCGTGTACCAGGCGTCCGGGTCGGCGAGGAAGCCCTCGTGCTCGATGCCGACGGAGTGCGAGTTGATGTACCAGTTGCCGGCCTGCCAGCCGACGTCCTTGTTCTTCACATGCTGCGCGATGTGCCCGTCGGTGGAGCGCACCGTGTAGTGCCAGGCGAGGTACGTGGGGTCCTGCGCCAGCTTCACCGAGACGTCGTAGGACCCCTCGGTGTCATGGATGATGATCGCGTCGATGCTCTGGTCGTTGGGCCGGTCGGCCTTGTCGTGGTTGCCGTAGTCGTCCTTGCCGGTCTCCTGGTACGGAGCCGGCAGCCACTCGCAGGACACGGTCCGCGGGCACTCCGCGCCGTCCTTCGCCGCGCGCAGCCCCATCCGCTCCACCTGGGCGGCCTCCGGCCGCAGTCCGGGCTGCGCGGTGAGGGCCACCTGCTGGCCCGCGTCGTTGGTGCGCTGCTCGCCGTCGCGGATCACCGCGAACACGTCGTTGGCGTAGGTGGCGGCGGTGGAGCTGTCGTCGGCTCCGGAGAAGCGGGCCACCGCGCCGTACCAGTCGGCGGCGGAGCCGTTCAGCGACCCGCCGGCGGACTTCTGGGCCTGCGCGAGCAGCGCGGCACCACCGCGGATGTTGGCCGCGGCGTCGGTACGCAGCCGCTCGGCGGAGATACCGGTCAGCTCGGCGGCCTTGCGGAGGGTGCTGAGGCGGGCCGGCAGCTCGGACTCGGCGGGCACATCGGCGGTGGGCCGCAGCGCGGGCCGCGAGGAGTCGCCCCGCGGATCGACCGCCCCCTCCGCCTGGTGCTCCCCGGACGCGGCGAGCGCGGTACGGGCGTCGGTGAGGTGCATGGGGCCGTAGCCGCCGGAGACGCTGGGCGCCCCGTGGTGGGTGTCCCAGCGGGACTGGAGGTAGGACACACCGAGCAGCACGCTCTGCGGGACCTGGTACTCCTTGGCCGCGGCGGCGAAGGCGCCCTGCAGGCCGTCCTGGGCGGGCGCCGCAGGGGAGTTGGAGGCACCGATCAGCGGCAGCACCAGCGCGGCACAGGCCACCGTGGTACCGGCGGCGCGCCGCAGGCGTCTCGGTGCCCCGGGGTTGTGGGGGGTGGTGGATTCTCGCAAGGCAGCCTCCTGGGAGGGTCGAGCACGAAGGGCGTACGGGCGGGGCCGAGCGTGGATCAGTGGTACCGGCTCACCGACGATCCGTCAATCATGCTCAGGGCAAGGAATTTCCCATGTCAGCAGCGTTCCGGGAAGCCTTTCGGCACGGCACCGGCCAGGCCTGCACAGCGTCAGAGGAGTGGACCAATGCGCCCTCGCGGCAAGGGATTTGACGCCTGGGCGGATTGTCGGAAGTGGCCCGCGGGACAACCGGTGCCCACCGCGGCGCCACGCCACACGTACGCAGTACGGCCCGCCCACCGGCAGAGGCCGATGGGCGGGCCGTACTGTCACTCAGCGGGTGCCGACCGCCGCCCGTACTGCGCGGCGGGCCAACTGGCAGTCGTCGTGCAGCCTGCGCAGCAGCAGCCGCTGCTCCTCACCGGAGGGCACCGCCCCGGGCTGGGCGGGACCCGGCGCCGCCGCGGTCGACTCCCGCAGCGAACGCTGCACCGCCGTCTCGTAGGTGCGGATCTCCCGGGTCAGCACCAGCATCAGATTGACCAGGAAGGAGTCCCGTGCCGCCGGGCCCGGGGCCTGGGCGAGCTGGCTGATCTGGCGGCGGGCCAGCGGCGCGTCCCCCAACACCGCCCACAGCGTGGCCAGATCGTAGCCGGGCAGGTACCAGCCGGTGTGCTCCCAGTCGACCAGCACCGGGCCGGCCGGGGACAGCAGCACATTGGACAGCAGCGCGTCACCGTGGCAGAACTGCCACAGCTCGCCCCCCGCCCGGCTCGCGGAGTGCGCGATGCCGTGCAGCAGCTTCTGCAGATCGTCCAGATCCCGGTCGGTGAGCAGCCCCAGCTCGTGGTCGCGGGTGATACGCGCCCCGTAGTCCAGCGGCCGGCGGAAGACGTCCTCCGGGGGCTGCCACTGGTTCAGCCGGCACACCGCGCCCAGCGCGGCCCGGATGTCCGCCCGCGGCGGGGCCTGCATCGGATGGCGCTGAAGTGCCGCCACCCGTCCCGGCATCCGCTCGATGACCAGCGCGCCGCTCTCCGGGTCCGCCGCGATCAGCCGCGGCACCCGTACCGGAGGGCGGTGCCGGACGAACGCGCGGTATGCCGCTATCTCGTGCTGAAACCTTTCCACCCACGCCGGCGAGTGGTCCAGTAAACACTTCGCCACCGCGGTACTGCGCCCCGTCGTGCCGACCAGCAGCACCGAACGCCCGCTGCGCCGCAGCACCTGCACCGGGCTGAACTCCGGGCAGATCCGGGCCACCGCGGCGACCGCGGAGCGGAGTTGGGCGCCCTGGGGGCCGGACAGGTCGAGCCTCCCGCTGACCGCTCGGGCTCCCGGGGCGACGGGGCGGCGCGGCCGCCCCACGAGCCCCTGGCGACCGGGCTCCAGATACGGACCGCCTCCCGTCACCGGGGTCGCCTCCCGGGTCCGCTGCCCCGGAGACGGGGTGCGCAGCGGCCGAGGCGGTGCGGACACGGAAGACGATGCTGTGTACATGGGGGAGACAGATCCCTTCGTGTGCCTGCGAGTTCCCTTGCGCACCCCGGGCCCGGCTCCGGCTCCCGTACGGGCTCCTCGCGGGGACCCGCCACGGGCCGTGCACCCTGGGGAGTGCACATCCGGCACCGGGCCGGGGTGGCGCACTCCTACCCGACACCCGGAGTCCCGTGGCACACCACGTGGCGCACCCTGGCGAACGGTGGCGGATAGTCGCCCGGCCGTGTCCAGCGGGGCTACTGTCGACTCAGCCGAGAACCTGGGGGCTTGACGTGAGCGGAGAACCCAACACCCGCCTGTCCGACCTGTTCGGCCTGGCCGGCTGGTCCAAGGGCGAACTCGCGAGACTGGTGAACCGGAAGGCGGCGGCCATGGGCCACCCCCAACTGGCCACCGACACCTCGCGGGTGAGGCGGTGGATCGACATGGGAGAGATCCCGCGCGATCCCGTACCGCGGGTGCTGGCGGCCCTGTTCACCGAGCGGCTCGGCCGTGTCGTGACCATCGAGGATCTCGGTCTGGTCCGCCGCGGGCGTATCGGGAAGCGACGGGACGACGGGAGCGAGGAGCATCCCGACGGACTGCCGTGGGCGCCCGAGCGGACGGCTGAGGTCCTCACCGAATTCACGGGAATGGACCTCATGCTCAACCGACGCGGCTTGGTGGGCGCGGGTGCCGCGCTCGCCGCCGGATCCACCCTCACCGGTGCCATGCACGACTGGCTGCACACCGATCCGGCCCTCGCGGCCGGCACCGCCCACGCCACCCCCCATGACGGTTCCCCGGCCGCCGAACCCGCAGGATACGACCGCTACGAGGCCGCCCCCATCGGGTCGCAGGAGATCGAGGAACTGGAGCGCTCCGTCGAGGTGTTCCGCGCCTGGGACGCGGCCCGCGGCGGCGGACTCCAACGCAAGGCCGTAGTGGGCCAGTTGAACGAGGTGGGCGGCATCCTCTCCTACCGCCACCCCGAGCACCTCCAGCGGCGCCTGTGGGGCGTCGCCGCCAATCTGGCCGTCCTGGCGGGCTGGATGTCGCACGACGTCGGCCTGGAGCCCACCGCCCAGAAGTACTTCGTGATCGCCGCGCACGCGGCCCGGGAGAGCGGCGACCGGCCGCGCGCCGGGGAGGCGCTCTCCCGCGCCGCCCGCCAGATGGTGCACCTGGGCCGGCCGGACGACGCGCTGGACCTGATGAAGCTCGCCCAGTCCGGATCAGGCGAGCAGACCCTGCCGCGGACCAAGGCGCTGCTCTGCACCATCGAGGCGTGGGCGCAGGCGTCCATGGGCCAGGGGCAGGCGATGCGGCGCACCCTGGGCCTCGCCGAGGACCTCTTCGGATCCGACAAGGGCGATGTGCCGGCGCCGAGTTGGATGCAGCTCTTCGACGAGGCCGACCTGCACGGGATGCAGGCCCTGGCGTACCGCACCCTCGCCGAGCACGACCCCTCGGCCGCCCCCGTCGCGGAGCGGCACGCCAAGCAGGCCATCGAGCTGCGCGCCCGGGGCCGCCAGCGGTCCACCATCTTCGACTACCTCTCGCTGGCCTCGGCCTGCTTCATCGCCGACGACCCGGAGCAGGCCGACCGGTACGCCCGCCTCGCCCTGGTGTCCATGGGCGACAGCTCCTCCCAGCGCACCTGGGACCGGCTGCGCGAGATGTACCGGCTGACCGGCAAGTACGCCGACTACCCCAAGATCAAGGACCTGCGCGACGAGATCAAGTGCGTGCTGCCCAAGGCGGCTTCGGGTGCGGCGGCGGGCGTCCCGCGGCTGCCCCGGCCGCGCCGGGGCGGCATCGCCCCGGTCTGAACGGGCCCCGCGCGACCGGCCGTTCACCGGGGGACCGGGGCGAGCCGGTTGCCCGCGTGCGTCCGGCCGCGGGGTACGTACGGCGGTGTGTCAGGCGGTGACCCGGGCGACCAGCACACAGGCGTCGTCGTCACGCACCGCGCCCTGCCCGTCGAACCGCTCCACCACCCGGCGCGCACACTCCAGCGCACAGCGGGCCGCGGTGAACTCCGGTGCCAGCGCCAGCAGTTCACGCTGCGCGTCCACACCGGAGCGGCGTGCCACCAGCCCGTCGGTGTGCAGCAGCAGCACATCCCCCGGGACCAGCTCCACCTCCGCCTGCCCGTACGCGGCTCCGGAGAGGGTGCCGAGCAGCACCCCGTCGGGCACCGGCAGCGGCCACCCGGTACCGCCGCGGAACAGCAGCGGGGCGGGGTGGCCGGCTTGCGCCCAGGTCAGGGTGCGGGTGCCCGGTGCGTAGCGGCAGCAGAGGGCGCTGCCGAGGGCCGGTTGCGCCGCGTCGTCCACCAGGTGGTTGAGCAGGCCGAGCAGTGGGCCGGGGCGGGCTCCGGTCACCGCCATACCGCGCAGCGCGCCGAGCAGTACGGCCACCGAGGACGTCACCGGCACGCCGTGCCCGCCGAGGTCGCCGACGCTCAACAGGACCTGGCCGTCCGGGAGTTCGAGCGCGTCGTACCAGTCGCCGCCGATCAGTGACGGATGCCCGGCGGGCAGATAGCGGCCCGCCAGATCGAGCGCGGTGGACCCGGATCGCGGGAGCTGCAGGGAGCCGCGCCAAGCGGGGAGGACGGCTTCCTGCAGCTCTACCGCGAGCCGGTGCTCGGTCTTCTGCGCGACATGCCGGTGGCGCTGGAGCGAGTCATGGGTCTCGCTCAGCACGCGCTGGCTGCGGCGCAGTGCGCTGACGTCGCGCAGTACCGCCCACATGGAGGCGGTCCCGCCGTGGACGTCCAGCACCGGCTCGCCCATCATGTGCACGGTACGGGCCGTGCCGTCGGGCCTCAGCACCCGGAACTCGCCGTCGATCGGCTTCCCGTCCACCAGGCAGTCGGTGACCATCGCGGTCAGCCGCGCCCGGTCCTCCAGGTGTGCCACGGCGGGGAGTTCGTCCAGGGTGAGCGGCTCGGTGTCCGGGGCCCGGCCGAGGATCTCGTAGAACTCGGCGGACCAGTCGGCCTGGTCGGTGAGGAGATTCCACTCGGCGGTACCGACCCGGCTCAGCAGCGAACGCTGCGGCTCGGCGGAGTCCGGTCCGGAGTCCGGCAGGGGACGGGGTGGTGGAACCGTCCCGTCCGGAGTGGGGGCCGCGGGGTCGGGTGTGGCGGGGGTGTTCGCGGCGTCTGCGGTGTCTGCGACGTCTGCGGTATCTGCGGTGTCAGCGGTGTGTGCGGCGGGCTCCGGGTGGGCGTGGGGGCGTGGGCAGGGGTACGGGCGCGGGTGGGTGTGCGCTTCGGGGTGGGGGCCGGGGTGTGTGCCGGGTGCCGTGCGCGGGGGTGGGGTGCCGCTCTCGCGGGTGCGGGTGGGGCGGACGGTCACGGGGGAGGGGCCGACCTCGCGGAGCTGGGCCAAGTGGCCGTCCAGATCGTCGAGTTGGTGCCCGGCCAGCTCCAGCAGGGCGCGCTGCCAGCGGCCGTGCGGCTCGCCGGGCTCCACGGTGTACAGCGTGGCGCGCCGTACCGCGTCCAGACCGCCGCGCAGTCGGCGGGCCTGCGAGATGAGCGCGTCGACCGTGTCACCGGCGGGCGGTTCGGCGGCCGGACGGTCCGCTGGGACATGGGACGGCATGACGGACTCCGGGACTGGCGCGGGGTGGGCGCACACGGACGGACAGGGGGTGGGCGGTCCTCGGGGAGCAGCGGCATCCGCGAGCGGCACGGTGTCGTTACGGGGCCCTCGGGGGCGGCGACAACGATGACTGTTGCACAGCCGGGGGCGGCTCGTAAGGGGTTTGGCGACACACGATGCGGTGGTGCCTATGGCATATGACCCAGGCGAGCCCACGGCGATCCGGAAAGCGACTGGCCGAAAACCGCCGTGTCACAGATCACTTGAAATGGATCGCTGTGCCGGCGTGACTCCTGGCGGTTCGCGGTGTCGAAACAGGTGTCGAAACAAGCAGAGACCGAGAGAACGGAAGACGGACCATGCCCCTCACCACCGAGCAGCCCACGCCCCCCAACATTCCTCCCGCGACCGGTCGTGCCCCGACTCCCTGCACGCCCGGCGCCGAAGAATCCCGCCCGCGCTCAGCCTCCGTACAGCGCGGGACGGGGAGCGTACTCCACCGGCTCCCGCTCGCCCGAAGCCTGGGCGCGCACCCCGGCCTCCGCGACGACCGCCGCGGCATAGCCGTCCCAAGCCGTCGGCCCGGTCACCCGCCCCGCCCGGGTGGCGTCCACCCAGTCCTGCACCTCCCGGTCGTAGGCGTCCGAGAAGCGCACCAGATAGTCCTGCGCGATGGCGGTACGCGCCTCACCGGCCGACTCCACCACCACCGCGGGCTCAGCCCCGATCCGCACCGAGCCACGCTCACCCACCGCCTCGCACCGCACCTGATAGCCGAAGCCGCAGTTGACGAAGATCTCCACATCGACCAGGGCGCCCCGCCCCATCTCCAGCAGTACCAACTGCGGATCACCCAGGCCCTCCGGCGCCCCGGACGAAGGCGCCGGCCGCAGCACCCGCACCGCATGGACCTCATCCGCCAGCAACCAGCGACTCGCATCGATCTCATGCGACACCGAACTGCTCACCAGCATCCCGGTGGTGAAGTCCGGCGGCGAGGACACATTGCGGTGCGTGCAGTGCAGCATCAGCGGCCGCCCCAGCCCACCCCCGTCCAACACCGCCTTCATCCGCCGGTACTCCACGTCATACCGGCGCATGAATCCGACCTGCAACAACCGCCGACCAGAACGGACTTCAGCCTCCACCATGCGCAACGCACCCGCCGCCTCCGACGCCAGCGGCTTCTCACACAACACCGGCAGCCCCCGGGCGAACGCCCCCATGACGGCCTCCTCGTGCGCCGCTCCGGGCGAGGCCACCAGGACCGCATCCACTCCGGGCGCGGCCAGCGCCGCCAGCGGATCGGTGTGCACCGACGCCCCCTCGATGCCCGCCGCGGCCCGCTGTGCGGACTCCGATGACGGATCCGCGACCGCCGCCACCCGTGCCCCGCTCACCACCCGGTCCAGCCGCCGCACATGGTCGGCGCCCATCCGGCCCGCACCCAGCACCGCCACCCCCAGCAGCCCAGCCATCCGCACTCCTCGCCCTCTCGCCCAACACACTCCGGTACCTCCGGCCACTCAACCACCCGTCTCCCGATACGGCCCTGGCGGCCCCCTGCGCGGCAGGTGCTCCGTTCAGGGGGAGCGCGATGCGCCCGGCGTCACCGGGGCGGACCACCGGGAAGGCATGGGCGCGTCCCGGGGCACGACCCGTCGGCGTACGGCCGTGCCCGTCCGCCCCCAGCGGCCGCCTTCGACCGCACTCACCTCCGGAGCCGCCCCCATGACCGCAGAACCCCGTACCTCACCGTCGACCCCGGCCGCCCATGTATGGAACGTGGACGACCTGCCCGCCCTGGAATTCGACCCGCTGCTGCGGGAGCTGCTGGACAACGAACCGGTGGCCCGCATCCGCCTCCCCTTCGACGGGGACCGCGAAGCCTGGCTGGTCACCCGCTACCAGGACGTCCGCCTGGTCACCTCCGACCCGCGCTTCAGCCGGGAAGCACTGGTCGACCGCACCGTCACCGGCATGGCCGGGCACCGCATCGCCTCACCCGCGGGACTCAACTTCGCCGACCCGCCCTACCACACCCGGCTCCGCAAGATCATCACCAAGGCGTTCACCGGGCAGCACATGAAACGGCTCCGCCCCCTCGCCCAGCAGCGCACCGGCGAACTCCTCGACGCCATGGAGCAACAGGGGCCGCCCGCCGACCTGATGAGGCACCTGCACGGCCCGCTGCCGCTCGCCGTCGTATGCGATCTGCTCGGTGTGCCACTGGAGGACCGGGAAAGACTCGCCTCCTCACCGGACCTCATCCTGTCCACCGGCGCGGGCGCCGCCACCAGCAACGCCGCCAAGGAGGAGGTGCGTTCCTACATCGTGGGCCTGCTGGAGGAGCGGCGCGGCAGCGATACGGACGACCTGGCCTCGGTCCTCGCCGAGGCCTGGGACGCCGGGGACATCAATGAGGCGGAGGCGGTGTCGCTGGCCACCGCCGTCCTGGTCAGCGGCGCCCACGCGGTCCGCAACAACAGCGCCAACATGGTGTACATGCTGCTCACCCACCCCGAGCAGCTGGCTGCACTGCGGTCCAGCCCCGAGTCCCTGCCCCAGGCGGTGGACGAGTTGCTCCGCCATATCCCGCACCGCAACGGAGTCGGCCTGCCACGCGTCGCCACCGAGGACGTACGGGTGGGCGAGGTGCTGATCCGCGCCGGGGAGGCCGTCTATGCCTCGTATCTCACGGCCAACCGGGATCCGGCGGTCTTCTCCGAGCCGGACACCCTGGACTTTGACCGCGGCGGCACCGCCCATCTGTCGTTCGGGCACGGCCCGCACCACTGCATGGGCGCGATGCTGGCCCGGATGGAATCCGAGGTGATGCTCGCGGCCCTGCTCCCACGCTTCCCCCGGCTACGGCTCGCCGGCCCTCCGGAGGAGACCGAGTGGCAGAGCAAGGGCTTTATCCGCGGCCCGCAGACACTGATGGTGACCTGGTAGCCACGACGGGACGGAGGGGTGTCCCTGCACCCGTGGGTGCGCCCCTTCCGCCCCGCCGAACTCCCAACTCCCCACTCCGCCAAGGCTTCTAGGAGTGCTTGCCGAAGTGGCGGCGGGAGTGCCCGGAGCCACCGTGGGACACCGGCTTCCCGCGACGGCGGTGCGCCGACTTCTCCGAGGGTGCACCCGAAGTACCGGACGTCCCGGGTGCCGCGTCCGGCCCGGGCCCCGCGTCCGCCTCGGCCGACTCCGTCGGCTCGTCCGCCGTACTCGACTCGGTGTCCTCCGCCAACTCCTCTGCCGACTCCTCTGCCGCGGTCGACTCGGGCGGGGTGTCCGTCTCGCTGGGGAAGGCGGTGTCGGGGGGTGTTTCGGTGAGCGGGGGGTGCAGTTCGGCGGCCAGGGCTTCGGCGGCGCGGCGTTCGAGCTGCTCCGGGGTGTGCTCGGCGGCCTCCTCCACGGCGGCGGGTGCCGCGTCCGTACCGGTCACCTGCTCCGGCTCTTCCGCGGCGGGCGGCGGGGGAGGGGGCGGTGCCGCGGCGGGGGGTGCCTCCGGGGGGCCGGCGTGGGCCCGTTCCAGGAAGCGCAGCAGCTCCACCGGGAAGGGCAGGACCAGGGTGGAGTTCTTCTCCGCGGCGACCGCCACCACCGTCTGCAACAGCCGCAGTTGGAGGGCGGACGGGGTCCCGGCCATCTGCTGGGCCGCCTCCGCCAGCTTCTTCGACGCCTGGAACTCCGCGTCCGCGTTGATCACGCGCGCCCGGCGTTCCCGGTCCGCCTCGGCCTGGCGGGCCATCGAGCGCTTCATGGTGTCGGGCAGCGACACATCCTTGATCTCGACCCGGTCGATCTGCACACCCCAGCCCACGGCCGGGCTGTCGATCATCAACTCCAGGCCCTGGTTGAGCTTCTCGCGGTTGGAGAGCAGATCATCCAGATCGCTCTTACCGATGATGGAACGCAGCGAGGTCTGCGCCATCTGCGAGACGGCGAAGCGGTAGTCCTCCACCTCGATCACCGCGTTCTTCGGGTCGACCACCTTGAAGTAGACGACCGCGTCCACCCGGACCGTGACGTTGTCGCGGGTGATGCCCTCCTGGGCGGGGATCGGCATCGTGACGATCTGGAGATTGACCTTCCGCAAGCGGTCCACCGCCGGGATGATCAAGGTCATACCCGGTGGACGCACCCCGCCGTACAGTCGCCCGAGGCGGAACACCACGCCGCGTTCATACTGTTTGATCACACGTATCGCGGCCGATCCGTAGATCAGTGCCGCGCAGATGATCAGCACTATCGCGACGACAAGACCCTCGACCATGACGACCCCCTGACAATCGTCTCGGAGCCTGCCAGTCCAGGGTAAGTCCGTAATGTCGGGAAGTTCGCGGGATGGCCGGGCGGGCGGCCGCGCGCTGACGGTGCCGTACGGTCCCGGGCGTCGCCAAGCGGGCCGGGCGTCGACCAACTCCTCCTGGGCTAGCGGTAGTTGGGGTGTAAGGCGGACGGAGGGGGCTGATGGTCTGCGGGCGATCGAGAAATATGGATCCCTTACGCAATCGAGCCATCGGATGATCGATCAGCGTGTGCGCGACGCGCCCCCGCCGGATGGCGGGGGCGGGGAGCCGGGGCCGTACGCCCGCAGGCCAGACCGCCAGAGGCTGTATGTCCCGCCACCCCAACTCCCCGCCCCGACCAGGTCGGTCTACCGGCGGCCGTCGCCGTTACTCACTGCTCACCGTCGCCTCCTTCGGCGTGGGGGCCGGGGGCGGTGGCGGGGTGTCGCCGTCGGAACGCAGGCGGGCGAGGCGGCGGGCCACCGGCTCGGTGTAGCGGGCGGTCAGCGGGCCCAGGATGACCAGGATCAGTACATAGGCCGTGGCCAGCGGGCCGAGGGAGGGCTCGATTCCGGCGGTGACCGCGAGCCCGGCGATGACGATGGAGAACTCACCGCGCGCCACCAGGGTGCCGCCGGCCCGCCACCGGCCACGGACACCGACCCCGTCGCGTTTGGCCGCCCAGTAACCGGTGCCGACCTTGGTGAGTGCGGTGATCACGGCGAGTACCAGCGCCGGCAGCAGGACCGGCGGGATGCTGCCGGGGTCCGTGTTCAGCCCGAAGAAGACGAAGAAGACCCCGGCGAAGAGGTCCCGCAGCGGGGACAGCAGGGCGTGGGCGCCCTCCGCGACCTCCGCGGAGAGGGCGATGCCCACCAGGAAGGCGCCGACCGCCGCCGACACCTGGAGTTTCTGCGCGATCCCGGCGACCAGGATCGTCAGACCCAGCACCACCAGCAGCAGTTTCTCCGGGTCGTCGCTGGAGACGAAGCGGGAGATGACCCTGCCGTAGCGGAGTGCCACGAAGAGCACCAGCCCGGCCACGCCCAGGGCCACCGCCAGGGTCACACTGCCCGCGGCCAGCCCCACGCCCGCGACCACCGCGGTCACGATGGGCAGGTAGACCGCCATCGCCAGGTCCTCCAGGACCAGCACGCTGAGGATGACGGGCGTCTCGCGGTTGCCGACCCGGCCGAGGTCACCGAGGACCTTCGCGATCACACCGGACGACGAGATCCAGGTGACGCCCGCCAGGACGACCGCGGCGACCGGGCCCCAGCCCAGCAGCAGCGCGGCCGCGGCCCCCGGCAGCGCGTTCAGCGCGAAGTCCACCGCACCGGCCGGGTAGTGCGTCTTGAGGTTGGAGACCAGATCGCTGGCCGTGTACTCCAGGCCCAGCATCAGCAGCAGCAGGATGACGCCGATCTCGGCGCCGGTCGCCACGAACTCCTCGCTCGCCCCGAGCGGTAGCAGCCCGCCCTGGCCGAACGCGAGTCCGGCCAGCAGATAGAGCGGGATCGGGGAGAAGCTGAACCGGCCTGCTATCCGCCCCAACAGGCCCAACGCCAGGATGATGGCACCGAATTCGATCAGAAATACCGCGGAATGCAAGCGCTCACTCCCGCCCGAGGATGGTGGCCGCCGCGTCGACGCCCTCCCGTGTGCCGATGATGATCAGGGTGTCGCCGCCCGCCAGCCGGAAGTCCGGAGCGGGGGACGGAATGGCGTCCGCGCGCCGCAGTACGGCGACGATCGAGGTGCCCGTCTCGGTCCGCATCCGGGTCTCGCCGAGGAGCTTGCCGTTCCAGACGGACACGGCGGACAGTTCGATCCGCTCCGCGACCAGGCCGATGTCGGTGGTGTGCAGCAGGTTCGCGCTGTGGTGGGCCGGCAGCAGCGCGTCCACCAGTGAGGCGGACTCGGCCGCGGTGAAGCGCAGCGACTGCGCGCAGGCGTCCGGGTCGTCGGAGTTGTACACGCTGAGGGTGCGCGCCCCGTCCCGGTGGGCGACCACCGAGAGATGCCGGTGTTCGCGGGTGGTGAGGTCGTACTGGACACCGATGCCGGGCAGCGGCGTCGTACGCATCCGTGGAGCAGGCACTGCCTGTCCCCCCTGCTTCTGTTGTTGTGGACGTGACTGTGGTGGACGTGACCGTTGTGGACTTGACCGTTCTGACATGAGTGGGACGGTGCAGTGCACCGTCCGCGGGGGGTCATGCTGCCATCCGGAGCGCTGACTCCCACATGGGTGTCAGCACGGATGGACAGCGGCCCGCGGTGCCTTGCAAACTGGCCGGGGAGAGAGTTCGCCGAGGGGAGCATGGCAGGTGTGGCTCGTGCGGCGGATGCGGCAGGTCCTGCCTGCCCGGCGGCGGAACGCCGCGGCCCGGGGCACCTTGTTCCGCCGGATCTTCCTCCTCAACACCGGTGTCCTGGTGGTGGCCGCGGTCCTGCTGCTCGGCCCGGTCACCGTCTCCACCCCGACCCGGTCCGCGGAGGCGGTCCTGGTGATCGGCGGACTCGCGGTGATCCTCCTCGCCAACGCGGTCGTCCTGCGGATCGGGCTGGCCCCGCTCCAGCGGCTCAGCCGCGCCATGGCCACCGCCGACCTGGTGCAGAGCTGCCGCCGCCCGGAGGTCACCGGCCCCGGCGAGATGGCCGCGCTGACCGCCACCTTCAACACCATGCTGGACCGGCTGGAACGGGAGCGGGCCGGCAGCACCGCACGTGTCCTGTCCGCGCAGGAGGCCGAACGGCAGCGGGTGGCGCAGGAGTTGCACGACGAGGTGGGGCAGACCCTCACCGCTGTACTGCTCCAGATGAAGCGCGTCGCGGACCGGGTGCCGGGGGAGCTGCGGGACGAGGTCGCGCTGGCGCAGGAGGCGACCCGCGGCAGCCTGGACGAGATCCGCCGGATCGCGCGCCGTCTGCGGCCCGGCGTACTGGAGGAGTTGGGGCTGGTGCGTGCGCTGCGGGCGCTGGCGGCGGAGTTCACCACCGGCGGGCTGCGGGTGGTGCCGGAGATCGATCCGGAGCTGCCGCCGCTGGTGGAGGCGCCCGAGCTGGTGGTGTACCGGGTCGCGCAGGAGAGCCTCACCAACACGGCCCGCCATGCCGCGGCCGACCGCGCCGCCCTCACCCTGCGGCGGACCGCGGACGGCGTGGAGTTGCTGGTCGCGGACGACGGCACCGGACTTGGCGGGGCGCCCGAGGGCTCCGGTATCCGCGGGATGCGGGAGCGGGCCCTGCTGATCGGCGCCACCCTCGACCTGGCCGACCTCCCCGGCGGCGGCACCCGGGTCCGGCTCGCCCTCCCGTTCCCGCCGCCCCCGCACCACCGACGGGACACCCCATGACGCCCAGCACGCCCGGGTCCGCGGCGCCGCCCACCCGGATCCTGCTCGCCGACGACCATGCCCTGGTGCGGCGCGGGGTACGGCTGATCCTCGACGGCGAGCCGGACCTCACCGTGGCGGCGGAGGCCGGGGACGGCGCCGAGGCGGTGGAGCTGGCGCGGGCCGGGGGCGTCGATCTCGCCGTACTCGACATCGCCATGCCGCGGATGACGGGACTCCAGGCGGCCCGCGAGATCTCCCGCCGGGCGCCGGGGCTGCCCATCCTGATCCTCACCATGTACGACAACGAGCAGTTCTTCTTCGAGGCGCTGCGCGTCGGCGCCTGCGGCTATGTGCTGAAGTCGGTCGCCGACCGGGATCTGGTGGAGGCGTGCCGGGCCGCGATGCGGAATGAGCCCTTCATATATCCGGGCGCGGTCACCGCCCTGGTCCGCGACTATCTGGAACGGGCCCGGCAGGGCGGCAAACTGCCCTCGCGGGCGATCACCGAGCGGGAGGAGGAGATCCTCAAGCTGGTCGCCGAGGGCCACAGCTCACGGGAGATCGCCGACCTGCTGGTGATCAGCGTCAAGACGGTGGAGCGGCACCGCGCCAACCTGCTGCAGAAACTCGGGATGCGGGACCGCCTGGAACTCACCCGGTACGCGATCCGCGCCGGCCTCATCGAACCCTGAACCCCACCCGCCGCACCCGTCCCCGCCCGTCATACGTCCGGACCCGCCCCGGGGGCGGGCCCACCGGGGCGCTCCTAGCGTGGCTTGCCGTCAGCCCTTCCGGAAGACGGGACTCCGAGAGTCCCGGGCCGGGATGCCGGAGTCGGACGAAGGAGCAAGGATGCGAGCGATGGTGCGCGGCGCGGCCGCGGCTGCGGGCGCTGCGGCGCTCGCCCTCGGGGCGGTGCCGACGGCCCAGGCCGCGGGCCTCCCGCAGTCGGGCGGTACCCCTCCGCAACAGACCGGCGTGGTGAGGGCCGAGGACGATCCGGCCGCCGATCCGGGGAGCGGCTCGGCGGACGTGGACACCGGACTCGATGCTTCCGAACCCGCCGGCCCCGGCGGCCCGGACGGCTCCGAAGGCGGCGAGCAGGGCGGCGAGCAGGGCGGCTCCGCATTCTCCGAGACGTTCTCCGGGGCCGCGACCGGTTCCGGTGCGGGCCCCGAGCAGAAGGACAACGCGGTCCCGGGCTGGGACGGTGGCGGGGGCGACGGGGGAGGCGGCGGGCATGACGGCGGCGGTCCCGGCGGCGGCAAGGAGGACGGCCACCGCCCACCCGACGGCGGCGACCGCGGGCACCGGCCCCCGGACCAGCAGCCTCCCGGAGAGCACCACGACCAGGGCCCCAAGGACCCCGGTCAACGGGAACCGGGCGGCGGGGACTGGCACGGTGAGAAGCCCGGCGGCCCGGCCGAGCACGGAGTGCGGGCCGGAGTCGGCGCCGACGCCACCGGCCCCTGGGAGATCGCCCAACTCGCCCTCGGCAGCCTGCTGATCGCCGGCGCCCTGACCCTCGCCGGCCGCCACGGCCTGCGCCGCCTCCGCACCCGGGCCTGAAGTCCGACCGGTACCGGCCGCTCCGGAGACGTACCTGGGCCTGAAGTCCGACCGGTACCGGCCGCTCCGGAGACGTACCTGGGCCTGAAGTCCGACCGGTACCGGCTGCCCCGGAGACGTACCCGGGCCAGGTGGGAATCCGGTCACCGGTGAGGCCCGTCGGCCGGTGGTTGAGGGGGGCCCGGGGCGGCCGTGTTGGGGAGGGTTTGCCGAATTCCGGTCCTATGGGGTGCTCGTCAAGAGACGGTAAAGCGCTGCCTGTTGAAGATCCCGAGCGAGGATTATTTCCGGCCGGACACTGTCTTGACGGCTCCCGGCCAGGACGACTCGCGCCCGCCGCGGTCGGCGCATCATCGCAGCAGGGGGACCAGCGACACCAGGGGGACGGGTGCACCACCGGCCGACCGGCCACACCGGAGCGCAGGCCTACGCGGCGGGCGGCCGATGACGGCCATCGCACGGACCACCGGCCGCCACCGCGACCACCCCACCCCCGCCGAGGTCACTGCGCGCCACCGCCACGACACCGACGGTGCCACCGGTCCCGCCGCACCCCACACCGCGGGCAAGTCCACCGGTACCGAACTGCGGGGCGGACCAGGGCAGTTGGCCCCTCCCACCAGACGACACCCCCGCCCGAAACCTGCTGGACTCTCCCGGCACGCCCCCGCGCGCAGCCCGGCGGCCCGCGTCTTGTTACATGGCTTCCTGCCACATGGCGTCGCCCGTTCCGTCACCGCGCGCCGCCGTCCGTCACCGGGTATCGAAGAGGCCCCACAGCAGTGATCACACGCTCCTCAACGTCCGACCCAGGGAAGGGACCCACTGTGCCCCACCACCCCCAGTGCCGGCAGGCCGTCGCCGGTCTCGCCGCGGGCGCCCTCGCCCTGACCGTGCTCGCCGCCGCCGGCTGCGCCGCGGGCGAGGACAAGCACCAGGGTGGTGAGGACCTCGTGATCGGCGCCAGCCTCGAACTGTCCGGCCCCACCGCCAGTATCGGCACCACCTACAGACAGGCCCTGGAACTGGAAGTCGACCGCCTCAACCGCAGCGGTCCACCGGGCGGCCGCAAGATACGTCTGGTGATACGCGACAACAAGACGACCCCGCAGCAGAACATCGCCAACGTCAAGGCGCTGGTCGAGCACGACAAGGTGGACGCGCTCATCACCGGCGCCTGCTCCGCCTGTATGGTGCCCGTCGCACCCATCGTGGAGCACCTCAAGATGCCGACGGTGTCCCTGGCCTCGGCCAGCGCCATCACCGAACCGGTCACCCAGCGCCACTACACCTTCAAGATCTCGCCCAGCCCGGCCCAGGACGCCGCGGTCCTCGTCAGCGCGCTCAAGCAGCGCCGTATCAAGACCATCGGCCTGATCAACGTCGACAACGTCTACGGGGAGGACGGGCGGCGTTCCGTCACCCAGCGGGCGGAGGCGGCGGGAATCCGCATCATCAGCCGCCAGCGGTTCGAGCAGGACGACCAGGACATGAGCCCCCAGGTCGGGAAGCTGGCCGAAGCCCGGCCGGACGCGATCGTGGTCTGGGCGGTGATGCCCGCGGCCGGCATCATCGCCAAGAACACCAAGGACAGCGGCTACAAGGGCGGCCTCTACCTGGACGCGGGCGCCGGCGCCGAACTCTTCGTCAAGGGCGCGGGCACGGCCGTCGCCGAGGGCACCCGGATGGTCTTCCCCCGCGTCCTCGCCATCGAGGACGTCGCCGACACCAGCGACTACGTCGCCGAGCAGAAGCGCTGGGTCAAGGACTACCGGGACAAGTACGGCGCCTACTCCGGCTTCGCCTCTTTCGCGGCCGACGCGGCCCGGATGATCGCGGACGCCGGAGCGGACACCGACAGCCGGGAAGCGCTGCGCGACGCCCTGGAGAAGGAGGCCTTCGACGGGCTCTCCGGCCGTATCCAGAACACCGCGGAACAGCACTCCGGAATCCAGGCCCAGTCCCTCGCCCTGCTGGAGGTCCGCAACGGCGAGTGGCATATCGCGCGATGAGCACGCGGGTCCGGTGAGGGGACCGGTCACGCTCCGCCGCGGTGCGCCCGGTACCGGTCCCGGGCGTCAACTGCCCGTCGTGGTACCGCCGTTGCCCGGGCGCAGGGTGCGGCTGCGGCCGCGGAACTCGGCCACCACCGTCTCCCCGCACAGCAGCCGCACATCGTAGATGCCACTGCGGCCCGCCCTGGTGCGCTCCTCGGCCACCGCGAGCAGGGTGTCGCCCTCGTGCACCGGCGCCAGGAAGTCGATGTCGGCACCGGCGGCGACCGTCAGCGGCCCATGGCTGTTGCAGGCGCAGGCGAAGGCGGTGTCGGCGAACAGGAAGAGATAGCCGCCGTGCGCCGTGCCATGCCCGTTGACCATGTCGCCGCGCACCGCCATCCGCAGCACCGCCCGCCCCGGCCCGCTCTCCACCAGGGTGAACCCCAGCAGCCCGGACACCCGGTCGGCGGCGAACCAGGCCCCTGCCGCATCCCCCGCCGCCCCCGTCTTTCGGGCGCCGCCCGCACCCGATCCCCGCTCGTCGTCAGCCATGCCGGAACTCTCACCAGGGGTGTGCCACGCCCCGCCGCCGTTGCGGGCCCGCCTACACGGAGCACCCACCCCAGCGCGAGAGACTGTGCGGGGCGTCGCACCCACCGGCGGTCCGCACGCATCGCCCGGCACGGCCGGTGCAACGACACAAAGCTGCAAAAAGCCGTAAAGAACGGTGCAGGGCGGGCTACAACAGTCGTGGATACGCGGGCCGCAACAGCCGGGTATCCAAAGCGCCGTAGCGACAAAGCGCCATGGACACAGAGAACTGCGAAGAGCCAGAGGGCCGCAGAGAGCGACGAGAGAGAGGCTGCCGCACATGCCACAGCAGGTGCAGGGCGTCATCGCACGGGCCAAGGGGAAGCCGGTCCAGATCGAGACGATCACCGTGCCCGACCCGGGACCCGGCGAGGCCGTGGTGAAGATCCAGGCGTGCGGGGTGTGCCACACCGATCTGCACTACCGGGAGGGCGGCATCAACGACGAGTTCCCCTTCCTCCTCGGCCATGAGGCCGCGGGCCTGGTGGAGTCCGTGGGCGAGGGCGTCACCGAGGTCGTACCCGGCGACTTCGTGATCCTCAACTGGCGTGCGGTGTGCGGCCAGTGCCGCGCCTGCAAGCGCGGTCGCCCCTGGTACTGCTTCGACACCCACAACGCCCGGCAGAAGATGACCCTCCAGGACGGCACCGAGCTGACGCCGGCGCTCGGTATCGGCGCGTTCGCCGAGAAGACCCTGGTGGCCGCCGGGCAGTGCACCAAGGTCGACCCGGAGGCCTCGCCGGCCGCCGCGGGCCTCCTCGGCTGCGGGGTGATGGCCGGGCTCGGCGCCGCCATCAACACCGGGCAGGTGGGCCGCGGTGACTCGGTCGCCGTCATCGGCTGTGGCGGGGTCGGCAACGCGGCCGTGGTCGGTGCCCGCCTCGCCGGGGCCGCCCGCATCATCGCCGTCGACATCGACGACGACAAGCTCGCCACCGCCCTCCGCCTCGGCGCCACCCACACCGTCAACTCCCGCACCACCGACCCCGTCGCCGCCGTCCGCGAACTCACCGACGGCTTCGGCGCCGATGTCGTGGTGGAGGCCGTCGGCCGCCCCGAGACCTATGAACAGGCCTTCTACGCCCGGGACTTGGCCGGCACCGTCGTCCTGGTCGGAGTGCCCACCCCGGAGATGCGACTCGATCTGCCGCTGCTCGACGTCTTCGGCCGCGGCGGCGCCCTCAAGTCCTCCTGGTACGGCGACTGCCTGCCGTCCCGGGACTTCCCGATGCTGATCGACCTCTACCGGCAGGGCCGTCTGGACCTGGACGCCTTCGTCACGGAGACCATCCCGCTCGGCGACGTCGAGCAGGCCTTCGCCCGGATGCACCAGGGCGATGTGCTGCGTTCGGTGGTGGTGCTGTGATGGCCGCCCGTATCGAACACCTCGTCACCTCCGGCACCTTCTCCCTCGACGGCGGCACCTGGGACGTCGACAACAATGTGTGGCTCGTCGGCGACGACCGCCAGGTCGTCGTCATCGACGCGGCCCACGACCCGGACGTCATCGCCCGCGCCGTCGGGCAGCGGGAACTCGTCGCCATCATCTGCACCCACGCCCACGACGACCACATCGGCGCGGCGCCCGACCTCGCCTCCCACACCGGCGCCCCCGTCCTGCTGCACCCGGACGACCTGCCGCTGTGGAAGCAGACCCACCCGCACCTCAAGCCGGACGGGCCGCTCGCCGACGGGCAGGTCCTCACCGTGGCCGGTACCGAGCTGCGGGTCCTGCACACCCCGGGCCACAGCCCCGGCGCGGTCAGCCTCTACGCACCCGACCTGGGCGCCGTCTTCACCGGCGACACCCTCTTCGCGGGCGGGCCGGGCGCCACCGGCCGCTCGTTCAGCGACTTCCCCACCATCATCGCGTCCATCAAGGACCAGTTGCTGACCCTGCCGCCGGACACCGAGGTACGCACCGGGCACGGCGAGCTGACCACCATCGGCGCCGAGGCACCCCGCCTGGACGAGTGGATCGCCCGCGGCCACTGAAACACTCAGCACATCCAGTACACCGAGTACCGAGCGCAGACAACGGCGCCCGCCACCCGCCGCACCCCGCGGCGAACCGGCGGGCGCCCGGTCGTGCCAGCGCCGGTGCCGAGCGGCGCCTACAGCGGCAGTGCGCACACCGCCATCGGGGACCTGAACGGGGCGCCCCGCGACACACCTTGTGGGATCCGGTGTGCGGGATCAACTCCCGTTCGTCGCCGGGGAGTTCGCTGGGGGAACTCAGGCCAGGTACACCAGCGTCCCGCGGGTCACCGGATGGGCGAAACCGTCCCCCGCGGCCCACCGCCGCACCTCGCCCACGGTCAGCTCCGCCAGCCGCTGCCACTCATTGCCCTGGGACCCGGCCAGATGCGGGGTGATCAGGGTGCCGGGGCAGTCCCACAGGGGGTGTCCGGTGGGCAGCGGATCGGGGTCGGTCACATCGAGCACCGCCCGGATCCGGCCCGCCCGCAGGACCTCGACCAAGGCGTCCTGGTCGAGGACGGCACCACGGGAGGTGTTCACCAGCAGCGCGCCCCGCCGCATCCGCGCCAGCAGGTCGCGGCCCACCAGACCGCGGGTGGCGTCCAGCAGCGGGGTGTGCACGCTCACCGTGTCGCTCTCCGCGAAGAGTTCGCCGAGCCCCACCGCCCGCACCCCCAGCTCCGCCGCCTCCTCCGCGTCCACATACGGGTCGTGCAGCAGGACGTCCAGATCGTAGGGGCGCAGCAGCTCCATGACGCGGCGGCCGATGCGGGAGGCGGACAGAATGCCCACCGTGGCGCGGTAGTTGCCCACACCGGGCTCGTCCCGCAGCCAGATGTCGCGACGCCGGGTCTCCCGGTAGGCGCGGGCCCGCTCCAGTACCCGCTTGCCGCCGAGCAGGATCATCGCCACCGTGTACTCCGCGACGGGCAGCGCGTTGGCGGCGGCCGCGGAGGACACCTCGACACCGCGCTCCCAGCAGGCATCGGTGATGTGGGCGCGCACACTGCCCGCGGTGTGTGCCACCGCCCGCAGTCGCGGCGCCGCGGCGAGGACGGCCGCGTCGAGCGGCGGGCAGCCCCAGCCGGTGACCAGCAGATCCACCTCGGCGAGTACGGCGCGGGCCTGGTCGGTGGTGAGGTCGTCCAGCAGTGGCGGCGGAGCCGGGGCGCACACCTCGCCGAGCGCGGCCAGCGCCTCCGGTGTGAACACGGCCTGCGCCGCCTCGGGCGACATCGCCAGCGCAACTCGTGGCCGGAACGGGGTGGTTGGGGCGGAAGGTGCGGCGGGTGCGGTGGGCATGGGACTCCTGGCGGCGGGGGCGGGTGGTGTCCGTGGAGCCTTCCCGCCGCGGGACGCTTCCACCGCCGCGGCCCGTCTCCTTCCTCGATCGGCGCAGCGAGCCCCGCGGGTCCGGCCCCGACCGCCGCGCCGCCGGTGTCCCGCACCCGGCCCACCCACCGCGGCAGCCATGATGGGACCGCACCCGGCACACCACGGCCCCACCCCGAACCGGCGCCCACCGGCGCCACCCGGCTCGTGCCTCAACTACCCTGCGGCGCCGCCGAGTTGCTCGTACTGACTTTCACCTCGTCGACGACCAGTTGCTGCGGGAAGCTGGTGCCGCCGTCCGGGTCCCCGGGCCAGTAGCCGCCCACCGCGAGGTTGAGGATCAGATAGAAGGGCTTGTCGAAGACCCACCGGTTGCCGCCGAGGTCGGCCGGGGTGCGGGTCTGGTAGACGGTGCCGTCGACCGACCAGGAGATGCTGTCCGGCGCCCAGTCCACCGCGAAGATGTGGAAGTCGTCCGCGAAGGCCCGGCCGTCGGGCAGGGAGTAGGGCGCGCCGATGCCGCCGGAGCCCGAGTAGCCGGGGCCGTGCAGGGTGCCGTGCACGGTGGACGGTTCGAAGCCGACGTTCTCCATGACGTCGATCTCGCCGCACTCGGGCCAGCCCACCGAACCGATGTCCTCGCCCAGCATCCAGAACGCGGGCCACATCCCCTGCCCGCGCGGGATCTTCATCCGTGTCTCCACATGCCCGTACTGTGCGGTGAACTTCCCCGAGGTGTTCAACCGGGCCGAGGTGTACTCGCAACTGCCGTACCAGCACTGGTAGTTGCCCGGGTTCTCCTTGCGTGCGGTGATGACCAGATGGCCCTGGCCGTCGAGCGCCGCGTTGTCGGTGCCCGAGGTGTAGAACTGCCGCTCGTGGTTGTCGACGTTGTCGCCGGTCTCCAACTGCCACTTGGACCCGTCGACGGCCGAGCCCGCCGCGCCGTCGAAGGTGTCCTCGAAGGCGACTTCCCGGGTGCGGTCGGTGGACGCGGTGCGGTGCGGTTCGGCCGCGGAGGCGGTGGCCAGGCAGGGCACCGCCAGCAGTGCGGAGAGCGCGGCGACCAGCAGCCGCCGGGAGATACGCGGGGAGTCCATGACTCTCCCTTCCGTGTGGGGGGTGGGCGGCCGCCGTACGGAACGCCGGGCCGCGAAGTGGGGGGGGCACGGTGGGTGGAGGAATGGGTGGGGGAGAGCGGGATGGGGCCTGTGCCCCGGGGTGCCGGATTTCCCGCTCGCCGATCGAGTTAAGAAGTGAACCCACCCGCTGTCAACCCCTTGGTCTGGACCGGAGCCGAGGTTACGGCCACCGGAGCGGGCTTTCACGAGGTGAGCGAACCGATCCCCCGAACGGCCCTGCTGCGACGATGACTTGAAGGCGCACCGCCCACCGCTGCCGCCAACTCGGCGCTCCCTGTGGCACGCTGACCGCGGTGACGGGGCATCTGCCGTACAGCGCAAGGGCGTTGACGGCGAGTGTGTGCACAACTCTTGACGCCGGGGAGCCCGGCGGACGACCATCCCGTTGGTGAGAGCGCTCTCTGCAAGACCCCGGACCGCGCTTCCAGCCGGCCCCGTGCCCTCTCCCCGTGCGAGTCGCGCGCCTCGCATCGGATGCCCCCCACCCGTGCCGCCCCGTCCCCACGCGGTGCCGCACGGCGTCCGACCCCGACCCAGGAGGCACCCCCATGTCCGAACCCCCCACCGAACCCACCGGGTCCGAGGCGTCCCGCTATCCGATGCGGCGCAGAACGTTCGTCGCCGCGGCCCTGGCCGGGGCCGCCGCGGTGCCGCTGCTGCCGGGCGCGCCCGCACTCGCCGGGAGCGGGACACCCGAGCCGGTGGCGGGCGGCGGTGACCTCGGCCCTCAGGTGAAGGTCTTCGACCCCTCCATGGGCGATATCCAGGCCCAGTTGGACGCCGTGTTCCAGCAGCAGGAGTCCGCGCAGTTCGACGACCGCCGCTTCGCGCTGCTGTTCAAACCCGGCACCTACCAGGGCCTCAACGCGCAACTCGGCTTCTACACCTCCATCGCCGGGCTCGGCCTCTCACCCGACGACACCACCATCAACGGCGATGTGACGGTGGACGCCGGCTGGTTCGACGGCAACGCCACCCAGAACTTCTGGCGTTCCGCGGAGAACCTCGCCCTGGTCCCCGTCAGCGGCACCAACCGCTGGGCCGTCGCCCAGGCCGCCCCCTTCCGCCGGATGCATGTGCGGGGCGGGCTCAACTTGGCGCCCGACGGCTACGGTTGGGCCAGCGGCGGCTATATCGCCGACAGCAGGATCGACGGCGAGGTGGGCCCGTACTCGCAGCAGCAGTGGTACACCCGGGACAGCTCGATCGGCGGTTGGCACAACGCGGTGTGGAACATGGTGTTCTCCGGGGTGGAGGGCGCCCCCGCCCAGAGCTTCCCCGACCCGCCGTACACCACCCTCGACACCACCCCCGTCTCCCGCGAGAAGCCGTTCCTCTATCTCGACGGAGACGACTACAAGGTGTTCCTGCCCGGACTGCGGACCGAGTCCCGCGGTGTCACCTGGGGCTCCGGCACCCCGCAGGGCGAGTCACTGCCCCTCACCGACTTCTACGTGGTCAAGGAGGGCGCCACCGCGGCCACCGTCAACGCCGCCCTCGACCAGGGCCTGAACCTGCTCCTCACCCCCGGCGTCCACCACCTGGACCGCGCCATCGAGGTGAAGCGCCCCGGCACCGTGGTACTGGGCCTCGGCCTGGCCACCCTGGTGCCCGACGGAGGTGCCACCGCGCTCAGGGTGGCCGATGTGGACGGCGTACGGCTGGCCGGCTTCCTCATCGACGCCGGGGAGGCCAACTCGGAAGTCCTGCTCGAAGTTGGACCCGAAGGCGCCTCCGCGGACCACTCCGCCAACCCGATCACCGTGCAGGACGTGTTCGTGCGGATCGGCGGCGCCGGCGCGGGCAAGGCCACCACCAGCATGGTGATCAACGCCCACCACACCATCGTCGACCACACCTGGCTCTGGCGCGCCGACCACGGCACCGGCGTCGGCTGGGACGTGAACCGGGCCGACTACGGCCTGATCGTCAATGGCGACGACGTCCTCGCCACCGGCCTCTTCGTGGAGCACTTCAACAAATACGACGTGCAGTGGAACGGCGAGCGCGGCCGCACGGTCTTCTTCCAGAACGAGAAGGCCTATGACGCGCCCGACCAGGACGCGATCCAGGACGGCGACATCAAGGGCTTCGCCGCCTACCGGGTGGCCGACTCCGTCACCAGCCACGAGGCCTGGGGCCTGGGCAGCTACTGCAACTACACCGCGGACGACACCATCCGCCAGGGCCACGGCTTCCGGACACCGGTGACCGAGGGCGTGAAGTTCCATGACGTCCTGGTGGTGTCCCTCGGAGGCAAGGGGCAGTACGACCACGTCATCAACGAGACGGGCGGGGCCACCTCGGGCAGCGACACCGTGCCCTCGAAGGTGACGTCCTTCCCGTAACGGCTGGGGTGTCCCGTGTGCGGCGGTCGTCGGCCTGGTGCCGGCGGCCGCCGCCCCATGTCCGCCGCGAGTGTCCGTCCACCGTCCTGACCTGCGTCTTCGGTATCCCTTCCGGCCGCTGTCGGCTCTCTTCCGCCGGTGTCATGGGCGCCCCTTTATAAGGCGCGCCGGTGTGAATGTCGTATTTGTCTGATTAACGGACATATGGTGCGGCTGTTATCGGAGGTGACGCACAACGTGTCCGTCCGTGGGCACGGGTTGGGATGCCAGTGAGCGAGATCAGCAGGAGAAGCGCAGTAGGGCTTGGACTGGGACTCGGTGCCGCCGCGGTCGGGCTGACGGCATGTGGTGAACAGGACAAGCAAGTGCACGGGCCCTCGGGCCCCGGACATGACGTCGCCCCGGGCGCCGCCGCCCCCGGCAAGAAGAACCTGCCGAGACTCATCGGTGACGGCTCCACCGCCTACACCGGACGGCAGCCCAACCAACCGCCCGCCCCCACCCCGATGGAGCCCGGCGAGACACCCCCGCAGTTCGTGGTGTTCTCCTGGGACGGCGCCGGCGAGGTGGGCAACGGGCTCTTCCCCCGTTTCCTCAAGGCTGCCGAGGACAACGGCGCCAAGATGACGCTCTTCCTCTCGGGCCTCTATCTGCTCCCGGAGTCCAAGCGCCGCCTCTACAACCCGCCCAACAACCCCATGGGCGCCTCGGACATCGGCTACCTCACCGACGCCCACCTCCGGGAGACCCTCAAGTGCGTCCGCCAGTCCTGGCTCGCGGGGCACGAGGTCGGCACCCACTTCAACGGGCACTTCTGCGGGGGCTCCGGCTCGGTCGCCAACTGGACCGGGGCGCAGTGGCGGAGCGAGATCGAGCAGGCCCAGCAGTTCGTCAAGACCTGGCGTACCAACACCGGTTGGCGCGCCGACGAACCCCTGCCGTTCGACTACGACCACGAACTGGTCGGCGGCCGCACCCCCTGCCTCCTCGGCCAGGAGAACCTGCTGCCCACCGCCCGCGAACTCGGCTGGCGCTACGACGCCTCCTCACCCGGTGGTGTGCAGCGCTGGCCGCAGAAGAAGCAGGGCCTGTGGGATCTGCCGCTCCAGGGCATCCCGTTCCCCGGGCACACCTTCGAGGTGCTGTCGATGGACTACAACATCCTCGCCAACCAGTCGAAGAACTCGACCAACGCCCCCGCGTACAACTACCCGGCCTGGCGCACCCAGGCCACCGAGGCCTATATGGCCGGGTTCACCCGCGCCTACGAGACCAACCGGGCACCCCTCTTCATCGGCAACCACTTCGAGGAGTGGAACGGCGGCATCTATATGGACGCCGTCGAGGAGACCATGAAGCGGGTGTCCGGGCAGAAGGACGTACGGCTGGTGTCCTTCCGGCAGTTCGTGGACTGGCTGGACGCCCAGGACCCGAAGGTCCTGGCCAGACTCCAGGGCCTGGAGGTCGGCCAGCAGCCGACGGGCGGCTGGCGTACGTATATGGCGCAGGTCTGAGGCGTCGGGCGGCCTTCCCGCGCCGTGTCCCGAAGTCCCTTCCGTACCAGGTCCGTTGGTGCCACGCCGTCGTGTGGGCGGCGTGGCACCAACCGCCTTGGCGGGGGACGGCGGTGTGTGCGGCGGCGGGGGTCAGACGGAGGGGGTGTCTGCCTCGGCGGGGGTGGTGGCGGCCGGGGTGACCGCGGTGTAGAACACCGACTTCTGCTGCTTGGAGCGGTGTGCGTGGCCCTTGGCGACCAGGGCCTCCAGGGTGTTGCGCACCACGGTGGCGCCCGCCTTGCGCTCGGGGTGCGCGGCGGCCAGCTCCTGGGTCACCTCGGCCGCCGAACGCGGCTCGCTGTACCCGGCGAGCATGGCGCCGATCACCTCGCGCAGAGTGGGACCACCGCCGGCCGCCGACCTCCGCCCCGAACGGGCCCCGCCCTTGGGGGACTTGGCGGCGGACTTGGTGGCCGCCTTGGCGGTACCGGTCTTGGCACCGGCCTTCGCGTTCGCCTTGGTGCCCGTCTTGGCCTCCGGCTTGGTGTCCGCCGGGGTGTCGGCCTTCGCGGCGGGCTTGGTCGTGGCTGCCTTGGCCGGGGTGCTGCTCTTGGGTGAAGTGGCCTTCGCCGGGGCCGACTTCACCGCTGCGGCCCGCTTGCCGGTCGCCTTGGTGGTGCGCTTGGCGGGCGTGGACTCGGAGTCCGCGGCGCGCCGCGCTTTCGGTACCCGTGCCGCCGCCGGGGGCTTCTCCTGCGCACCGTCCTTCGCCGCCAGTGCCTGACGCATGGTCAGCAACAGTCCGTGGTCCCGCTCCAGATCCTTCAACTTGCCCTGGAGCGCCGTGATTTCCGCGGCGACGCGCTCCTGTTCCCGGGTGTTGCTGTCGAGATCGGCGGAGACCTGCGCCGCGTACTGGGACTGGAGGTCGGTTCGGGCGGTCTGCTCCGAGGCGTGTTCCGGCATGGTGTCCCTGCTTTCCTGGTTTGCCGTAGGTGTGTTGGTGCCGGATGGTACCCACAACCCGCGGTGCGCACCGCATGAGTACCGGGAAACATCACCTTGATCGGTACACCCCCGCCCCGGGGGTTGCCACCGCGTCGGCAGGGGCGGAAGGTGGTCCGGCGACGGGTTCGAGGTGCCGAGGAGAGTGAACTGCCCTGTGGAGGTGGGGAGTTCGAGGCCGCCGCGCCGTGGGGAGGTCGGGACGGGGGAGCCCAACTGGCATGGCCCGTACGACGCGGCAGCCGCCGGAGCGCCCTTGGAGTGCGTACCGGCTGATACGACTGTAGGGCCCCGGAGATGCCTGCGGCATCCGTACGAGGTGCCTTCTGGCCGAGAGTGTTCGCCACCGGGCGTCAGCCGCGCGGCGACAACGGGTGCCGCCGGAGCGGGGATTGGCGCGAATGCTGTGCCGGCCGGTCCGCGGGGCTCAGGCGGTGGTGGGGCGGAGTGGTGTCACCTGCGGCACCCGGTCAAGAGAGATGTTGAAGCGGGTGCGGTAGCAGTCAAGTACCTCGGTGTCGCTGGTGAGTTCGGTACTGGTGTGCCCGGTGCCGGTGGTCTCCTTGAGGGTGGTGCCGCTGAGGGTGAGGCGGCCGGTCCCGGTGAGGCGGGAGCACACCAGGGAGTGGGTGAAGTGCGAGTCGGGGTGGGTGCGGTGGTACCAGGCACCGGCCCGGAAGTCGCCGAGCGCCCGCGGACGCGGTTCGAACCGGTACTGCGGTGTGCCGTCCCGCACCAGGTCCAGCTCGCCGTCGGCGGCCGGGGTGAGGGTGAACGTGCCGTCCGGGTCCGCCTGTTCGGTGTCCAGGGCGGTCAGATCGAGGGGGTGGCGGCTGAGGGAGCCGAAACCGATGTCGCTCAGCCAGGGGTGCCCCGTGCTGCCGTACACGCGCAGGGTGAGATGGCCGTAGGGGATGCCCGGGTGGCCGCCGGCGCCGTGTACCCGGGCCGGGAGCAGGTCGACGCGGTAGCCGAGAGCGGTGAGCAGTGCCGCGTAGGCACCGCCCAACTCGTAGCAGAATCCGCCGCGTTGGCGGTCGGTGACCTTGGCGACCAGCGCTTCGTCGGTCAGCACGATGTCCTCGCCGAGGTGCACCGAGAGGTTCTCGAACGGCACGGTGTGCAGATGGGCCAGGTGCAGGGTGCCCAGGGCGGCGGCGGTGGGTTCGGCCGGGCGCTCCACACCGAGGCGCCGGAGGTAGGCCGTGAGGTGTGCGGTGTCCATCCGGCCAGTGTGCGCGCCGCGGGCACGGTACGTCGGGCAGCGGTGACGCACGGTGTGGCGGGCCGGGCAGGTTGATCCGTACCCGGCCCGCCTTGGACCGTAGCGTCAAGTCGCCCTTCAGCAGGTGAGGTTGGCGCCCGGTTCGACGCCGAGGACCTGGGCGAAGGCCTGGTAGCTGTCGACTCGGCTCTGTACCTGGCCCGGGTTGGCGCCGTCGCATTCCAGGGTGCCGTTGATGCTGCGGATGGTCTCACCGAAGCCGGCGCTGTTCACCATGGCGTCGTGCGGGGTCATGGTGCCGGGGCCGCTCTGGGTGTTCCAGTACCAGAGGCCGGTCTTCCAGGCGACGGCCGAGTCGTTCTGCACCAGGTCGGGGTTGTTGAGCAGATCGATGCCCAACGCATCGCCCGCGGCCTTGTAGTTGAAGTTCCAGCTCAGTTGGATGGGCCCGCGCCCGTAGTACTTGTCGGTGCCCGCGGGGCAGCCGTAGGGCTGGTTGCTGTCGCAGTAGTGCGGGTAGTTGGAGGTGTCCTGCTCCACCACATAGACCAGGCCGCCGGTTTCATGGCTGACGTTGGCGAGGAAGGCCGCGGCCTCCTGTTTGCGCACGGTGTCGCTGCCGGTGTTGCTGAAACCGGGGTAGGCGCTGAGCGCGTCGGTCAGGCCCTGGTAGGTGTAGAACGGATTCCTGTTCGGGAACATGCTCTCGAACTGCGCCTCGCTGACGATGAATTCATCATCGGCACCGGTCTTCTGCGCGGACGCGGTGGGCGCCAGGGAGAGCACCGAGAGGGCCGCGGCGGACACGGCGGCCGCGGTCACCCCCAGGACGCGGTTGCGGATGCGCATGGGACTCGCTCCTTGCCGGCCGCCCCGTGACGAGGCGGCCCATAGTGCGGGTGGGGGGTGGCCGCGGCACCTCGGCCGGGCCGGGCGCTGCCTCGTCGCGGAGGGAGTGCGGGCCGCCGTCAGCCGCCGACGTTGACGTCGATGCAGGCGTAGAAGGCGTTGGCGGTGTCGGCGATGTTCCACACCGCGAGGACCTTCTGCGGGCCGGTGTGCGAGCCGAAGTCGACCTGGTGGGTGACGGTGGAGCCGGGTTGGGCTCCGCCGTCGTCGAACTCGGCGATCTTGTCGCCGCCGATGAAGTACTGCCAGGTGCTGGTGGAGTGCCGCGCGGTGAGCGTCCACTGGAACGCCTGGGTGTGGCCGACCGGTGTGGCCTGCCAGCCCTTGGAGTCGTCGTCCAGCTCCGCGAAGCCCTCGTTGCCGCCGCTGCAACTGCTCAGCCCCTTGGGGCCCTCCACGCTCTGCGGCTCGTACTTGATGGGTCCGCAGCTCACGGTGCCCGCGGCACACTGTGCCTGGCGGCTCGGCGGGTCGGAGATATAGCCGTGGGCGTCGGCGGAGGAGGCGGGCAGGCTGAGGGCGAGGACGGGGGCGAGTACGGCGCCGGTGAGTGCGGCGAGCTTGCGCTTGGGGTGCATGGGGGTTCTCCTTCACCACAGGTCTTCCGGCCCGGGGCCGTGGGGGACCGCATCCGGGCAGGCGGGCCTCTGGAGAGTGGGACCAGAGGCGCGAAGGGGCTTCGGCAGTGGGGGCGCCGACGCGGGATTGCCGCGGAATGCCAGACGCGCTCCACCACTTGGACTAGACCATACTCGTGGGTGCGGGCACGTCAAGAGAATGTGGGTAATGGCCGATTCCAACCGGACTGCGGTGAAAGGGAGTTGCGGAGGCGATCGGTGAAGTGCCGCTAGGTGAAGGGGAGTCGAAGGCGTAGCGGCTGAAGTGCGGTCGCGCGTAGGGCCGTTCATGTGGACGAGGCGATTTGGTCCCACACGCCGAAGTCCACGCCCCACACGGTGACTTGGGGCGTGGACTTCGACGGGACTACGGGTGCGGGCGGAGGGTTCAGTGGGTGGGGCGGCGACGGCGGTAGAGGAAGAAGGCGGTCGCGCCGAGCGCGGTGGCGGTGAGTCCGGAGCCCGCCGCCAGGGTCGCGGTGCCGAGGTGCGGCCCCGAGGTGCCGCCGAGTCCGCCCTGCACCCCTCGGGTGGGGCTCACCGTGGGGCTCGTGCCGGAGGACACCCGGACGGTGGCGAACCACTGGCCGTGGCCGTCCTGGCAGGTGCCGCTGATGCCGACGGCGCGTTCCCCGCCGAGTCTGGAGGCGACCCGGCCGGTCCCCTGGAAGCGGCCGCCGCCGATGGGGCGCAGGGTGACCGGTCCGGCCAGCCCCTGACCCTCGCCGGGACCGGGGGAGGGGTTGGCGTACGCGGAGCAGTCCACGGTGAGGGTGAAGGTGCCGCCGGGCGGCACCTTGGAGGGGGAGACGGTGGCGCTCGCACCGCTGATCTCGTCCCCGGCGGCGGCCTCGGTGGCACCGGCGAACACGGTCAGGGCGGCGAACCCGGCGGCGAGGGCGGCGGCGCGTATCCGGAACATGGTTTCCTCTCCGGCCGCAGGGCTGCACACACTCTCGTGTACGGGGGTCCCTGGGGCGACGCAGGCTTGTATCGCCCGTGGCCTCGGCGGGTAAGCCGGATCGCCGGAAGGTCAGGGGATCGGATGACCACGCCGCCCCCGCCCTTGCGCCACCTGGCCGAACCGGCCGGGGCCGGGGCCGTGGACGTGGTCGGTCGGATCGGGTGTGTTCAGTCGGCCGTGATGTCGAGGCGGTCCGGGGTGGCGCCGAGGTGGCGGAGGAGCAGGGCGTCGCGGGGCCGGCACCGGAGCGTCACCCCGGACCGGCCGGGCATCGGGCGCGCCGCTTCGACCAGGGCCGCCGCACACTCCGTGCCCAGGAAGGTGAGCCCGGTGAGGTCGACGGTGTGCGGGGCGGCGGGGTGTGCGTCGGGCGGGGTGAGGGTGGCGAGTGCGTCGGTGAGGGTGTCGCGGGTCGCCAGGTCCGCCTCGCCGATGAGGCGGAGGGTGTCGGGACCCGGCAGGGCGCGCAACTGCCCCAGGGCGGGCAGCAGATTGCGGGGGTGCGCGGCGCAGTGCGCGGCCAGCGTGGCGGGCGGGAAGCGGCGCCGGTCGTAGGCGCAGATCTGGCGGTAGAAGCCGTCCGCGAAGAGGTGTGCGGAGGCCTCCTCGGCGGCCCGCGCGACCGCCACCGGGTCCGGCGCGGCGCCCATGTCCTCGGCCGGAGAATCGCCCCGACCTTCGCTCGGGGAAGTCCAGCCCCGGTCGATGCAGGCACGCACTCCGGGGAGGCCGGCTCGGCGGGCCTTGGTGATCTCCTCCGCGATCCGGTGTGCCTGCCGTTCCACGGTGAACGGGGCGTGTGGGCCCAGGAGTTCGGGCATCGTGGCGAGGGTGAGCTGCCCGGTCGCACGGCCGGTGGCGAGCAGGGGGCCCGGTGCGGACTGGAGCCGGGCGAAGGCGGCGCGGGTGCCGAGGCCCGGCGGGACGACGACGATGACCCGCTCACCGTGGGCGAGCCCGGCCCAGACGAACGCCGACAGCACGTCCCAGCCGCCCTCGCCGCCGTAGCCGAGGAAGGCGTGGTCGCCCGGCCGTATGTGCTGCACTGCGAGGGTTCCCTCGTGCCGCTCGCCCAGGACCACGCCCCACTCGCTCTCCTCGTGCCACGCCGCCGCCTACGAGGGTAGGCCCGCACCGGGGCCGCCCGCCGGGTTTGCCGGGGAGCGGTCGGGACCGGAAGGGAACAGGGGCCAGGTGGGCGGCGAGGCGCACCGTTGGGTGGGAAAGCGGTCCGGAAGGGGCGGCGGGCAGGTCCGGAAGGGGCGGCGGGCATACGGTGGCCGGCCCGCTGCTCGCGGACCGGCCGCCTCAACCCCGGTCTCCCGCCCGGAGGTTGACTTCAGGGGCGGGTTTCGGGACCGGTCAGGTGCGGGTGCCTGCCGTCCGTTGAGTCGCGGCGTGTTTACCACTGCGTAGGGCGGCGCCGGCGCAGATCATGCCGAGCAGCACCGTCAAGCCGCCGACGATGGCATTACTGATGATCACCCCCCGGTCCGGGTGGGTGCCCACGATCCACGGCGCGATGATCAGCCAGACGCCCATGGCGCTCATGGCCCAGCTCAGCCCGTACATCCGGGCCGGGTTGATGGTGAAGCCCAGGGCCAGCAGGCCGATCGCGATGCCCATGATCAGGTTGTGGGTGACCAGGGGCGGCTGGCTCGCGGTGAAGTGGATGATCCAGGGCGAGACGGCGCAGTACAGGCCGACCAGGAACACCGGCCCGTCCACAAGCACCACATCGCGCCCGCCGAGCACCCGGTCGTACCGGGCGCGCATCTCTGAGACATCCGGATGACTTGCAAGGTCTCCGGAGTGATGTACATCGGCCATGGAACTCGACTCCTTCGCTCGAAGTCCGACCGAGTCGCGCCGGAAGGCGCGTACTTCCATTCTGCTCTTATTCGCCCTTTATGTGTAGTGCTGGAGGCGGGTATCGGGACGGATTCGGGCGGCCGGGGCGACGCCGGATCTCCACCGGCTGCCGCAATGACCGAGCCGGTGGGCGGCGCGGGGCCGAGACTGGGACCACGGCAACCCCGATCCGACCGCAGCTACCGAGAGTTGGACCCCATGAGCACCACGGAACAGAACCAGCCCGCGGACTCCCCCCGCGCCCCGCTCGTCTGGCCCTCCCTTCAGGCCCACGACGCCCTCGCCCTGATCGACTTCCTCACCGGCACGGTGGGCTTTCTGCGCACCGCCGTCCATGAGGACGGCGACCGGGTCGCCCACGCCCAGCTCGACTGGCCCGAGGGCGGCGGGGTGATGCTCGGCTCCTACAAGGAACCGGCGGAGGGCTGGTCCCGGCTCCCCGGCACCTTCGGCGCCTATGTCGTCACCGACCGGGTGGACGAGCTGTACCAGCGGCTCACCCGAGCCGGGGTGTCGATCATCCGGGAGATCGCCGACCAGCCGTACGGCAACCGCGAGTTCGCCATCGCCGACCCGGAGGGCAACCACTGGTCCTTCGGCACCTACCGAGGTGAACCCCGGCCCGCCGCCTGACAGTTGGCACCGCGGCACCGCACGGGCGGCCGCCACCGGACTGTTCTCCGCCCGGCACCTCGTTGGTACCGTGAGGAGATGCCATCGCTGAACGTGTCGTTCACCGAAGAGGAGTTGGAGGGGGTCCGGGCGGCCGCCGCTGCCGAGGGAAAGAGCCTCAAGCAGTATCTGCACGATCTGGGAGTGCGCGAGCACCAGCGCAAGCAGTTCGTGGCGGGCGCGGTCACCTGGAGCGAACGGCTGCGCGCGGAATTCGACGAGGCCTTCCCCGACGAGCTGCCGCCCGCGGGGCACGCCGCCTGATGCAGCCTCTCTATGTCGATGTGTCCTGGCTGCTCGACGTCCAGGAGCGGGCCATACCCGAGGATGTGACCATCGCCGACTACTCGGCACTGGTCGCCGCAGTCTCCCGGCACCGCACCCGGATGCCCACCCTCGCCGCCTCCGACCCGGACGCCGCCTGGCGCGCCTCCGCCCTGCTGCACAGCATCGTCCGCCTGGAGCCCCTGCCCCACCTCAACTCCCTGTACGCGGCCCTCGTCGCCGCCCAGTACATGGGCCAGGCCGGCGAGGGAATCGATCCGCCCTACGGTGAACTCTCCACCCTGGTAAGGGAAGTACGCGAAGGCCGCGCGGACCTCTACCTGGCGGCCGACCGGCTCCGCACCTGGCGCATCTAGCGACGGCCCCCTCACGCCCAGGGCGGCGGCTCCTGCGGGATGAGTTCGTGGACGTCGAAGAGGACCGCGGACTCCACACCCAGCGCCGCCCCCGCCTGCCGCGCCGCCCAGGTGAGGAAGGGCCGCGGCTCGAACACATCGGTGTCCAGGCCCTTGGTGTACTCGGCGTGCGCGGTCAGCGAGGCGATACCGCGTTCCAGCGGCTCACCGGTGACATCGACGCCGTGCGTGGGCCGCGCGGCGCCCGCCGCGCACACCAGCCGCACCCCCGGCCACGGCTCCAGGCCCTCCTCGGCCAGCTCGGGGAAGATCCAGCGGTTGCCCGCGTCCCGCGCCGCGTCCAGCGCGGCGAGGCCCACCGCACGGTGATCGGCCTGATTGGTCACCCCCATCACCATCCGCACCGTGAACCCTCCCGTCACCACCACCTCGGGCCGGAACCGGCGGATCGCCCGCACCAGATCGCGGCGCAGCGGCAGCCCGTACTCCACGGCGCCGTCCCGGTGGCCGAGGAACTCCACGTCGGTGACGCCCACTTCACGGGCTCCGGCGCGTTCCTCACGCTCCCGCAGCGGGGCCGCCTCGTCGGGGTGCAGGCTGTCGATGCCGGCCTCGCCGCGGGTCGCCAGCACATAGGCGACCTGCTTGCCCTGCCCGGTCCAGCGGGCGACGGCGGCCGCCGTGCCGTACTCGATGTCGTCGGGGTGGGCCACCACGCACAGGCAGCGGTCCCAGTCCTCCGGCAGCGGGGCCGCGCTCTGCGGGTCCTGGTCCTGGGGGGAAGTCATCACCCCATGATGGCGCCGCCCGCGGCGGCCGACATCCCGGGCGGCGCCGACCGCGCCCCCGCCGAGGTCGGCGGGGGCGGGGCGGGTCACACCCGGGCGCCGTTGTCGCGGGCGCGGGTGGTGGGCTTCCGGCCGCCCCGGGTGACGGAGCGCGCCGGGGCCCGGTCGCCGCGCTCCAGGACCAGCGCGGCGGGCACCGCGGTCAGCACCGAGGAGTAGGTGCCGACGACCACACCGATCAGCAGCGCCAGCGCGAAGTCCATCAGCGAGTCACCGCCGAGGACCGCGAGCGCCGCCAGGATGAACAGCGCGCCCATACCGGTGTTCACGGTCCGCGGCACTGTCTGCAGCACCGCCTGGGACGCCGTCTCCCGCGGCCCGGCCTTGCGCCGCTTGGCCCGCAACTCGCGGATGCGGTCGAAGACCACCACCGAGTCGTTGACGGAGTAGCCGATGACGGTCAGCGTCGCGGCCACGAACACCCCGTCGATACCGCGGCCCAGCCAGGCGAAGGCGCCCACCAGGATCACCACGTCGTGCAGCAGCGCCCCGACCGCTCCCGCCGCGAAGGCCAGCCGGAAGCGGACCGACAGATAGCAGAGCTGGGCGACCACCGCGATGCCCAGCGCGATCAGCGCGTTGCGCTTCAGCTCGTCGCCGAGGCTCGGACCGATCAGCTCGTCGCGCAGCTTCTCGGTGTGCCCGCCCGCCCCGGCGAGCGCGGTCCGCACCCCGGCCGCCTCGTCGTCGTCCAGCACCCCGGTACGTACCGACAGTTCGCCGTCGCCCGAGGTGGTCACCTCCGCGTCGCCGTACCCGGCACCGGCCAGCGCGTCCCGGGCCGCCTCCATCCCCACCGGTCTGCTGGTGGAGAACTCCATCAGGCGTCCACCCGTGAACTCCACCCCGGGGTGCACACCCCGCAGTACGATCCCCGCCACCGCGAGCACGACCAGCAGCCCGGAGCAGAGCAGCCAGCGCGCCGGACGCCGGAAGAGCCGCGGGTTCCACGCCAGCAGCCGGGTCCGTACCGCGCCTGGTCGTCCGATGCCGTTGACCCCCGCCCGGGTGTTCACCCACCCAGCGCGGGAGGCGAGTTCGGTCAGTGCGCGGGCGACCACCAGCGCCGAGAACATCGACACCATGACACCGACCGCCAGCGTCACCCCGAAGCCCTTCACCGGCCCCGAGCCCAGCCAGAAGAGGAGTCCGGCGGCGATCAGCGTGGTCACATTGGAGTCGGCGACCGCGCTCCACGCCCCCTTGAAGCCCCGCGTCATCGCCGACCGCAGCGACTTCCGCGGCATCGCCGACCACTCCTCCCGGGCCCGCTCGAAGACCAGCACATTCGCGTCCACGGCCATCCCGATCGCCAGCACGAACCCGGCCAGACCCGGCAGCGTCAACGTCACCCCGAGCGCCACCAGCACCGCGTACGAGATCACCCCGTAGGCGGCGAGTGCCACCGAGGCGAGGGCGCCGAAGAGGCGGTACACCACGGTGATGAAGACCGCGGTGAGCACCGCTCCGATGATCGCGGCCCGCATACTGGCGTCGATCGCCGCGGCGCCCAGCGTCGGGCCGACGGTGCGCTGCTCCACCACCTCCACCGGCACCGGCAGCGCGCCGCCCTTGATCAGCAGCGCCAGCTCCTTCGCCTCCTCGGCGGTGAAGGAGCCCGAGATACGGGTGGCGCCCGCGTCGATCCCGACCCGGCACGCCACCGAGGGGTCGACCTGCGGCGAGGAGATCATCCGGTGGTCGAGGACGACCGCCACCCGGCGCCGCTCGTCGCCCGCCGGGTGGCAGGCGGCCGCACCGGTGAGCTTCGCCCAGTCCTTCCCGGCGCCCTTGCGGAAGGCCAGGTCGACATACCAGCCGCCGCCCTGCTCCGCGTCGAAGCGGGCGGTGGCGTCCTTGACCCCGGCCCCGGAGAAGGCGGCCGGCGCGAGGCGGAGCCTGTTGCCCTGCTCGTCCGCCAACTCCCGTGCGGCCCGCGGGTCTTGTGGCTTCTTCTCGGTCTTCTCCTTCGCCTTGTCCTTCGCCGGGTCGCCCGCGGCCGGTCCCTCCACCGCGTGGAAGGCGAGCTGCGCGGTACGGCCCAGGACCTCGGCGGCCTTGCGCGGGTCCTGCACATCGGGGAGTTCGACGACGATGCGGTCCTCGCCGGAACGGGTCAGGGTCGGCTCGGCCACACCGAGCGCGTCGATACGGCCGCGCAGCACCTCGATGGTGCGGTCGGTGGCCGAGCGGTCCGCGGCCGCGCCCGGGGTGTCCTTGGCCTGGAGCACCATCCGGGTGCCGCCCTGGAGGTCCAGGCCGAGTCGGGGCGGGACGGTCAGCGCGATGCAGACCGAGGCCAGCAGCACCACGGCCGCCAGTACGGCCCGCACCAGGGTGGCGCGGGATGGGGACGGGGTCGTTTTCACGTGCGGGTCTTCCTCCGGTGCCCGGCCCGCCCCGCGGCACACGGACACCACGGCCCACCGCGGCCGGGCAAGGGTGTGCCCGCCGGTGCGGTGACCATCGGTTCGCGAAGTGCGGGGGAGGGGCCGGATAGGGGTGAACGGGCCTACCTGGACACGGAGTTCACCGGCGGCGCCCGCACCCCGGGCAGCCCCTCCCGCCGCGCCGCGCAGACCCGGTCACCGGCCCCCGCGGCCACCGCCGTACCCGCGAGGGGCGGCCCCGGCATCCCGCACTCCGGCAGCACGGCACCCGTGTGCGGATACGGCTGCGGATAGCGATGGGCCTCGGCCCCGAACCCGGCCCCGGCCCGCCGTACCGGCTCCGCGTGGGGCAACGCGGAACGGGCGTGCGGGAACCCGACCCGGGCCTCGACGGTGTGCGGCGCCCCCGCGTCGCTCCCCGGGGCCACCGACTGCTCGGTGGGCGTGAGCGGAGTCGCGGGGGAGTAGTGCGGCGGCGCGTTGGGGGCGGCGTCGGCGGGCGCGGTGCGCGGGCCGGGGTGTGCCGGGCGGCTGGGTCGCGGGGGCGTCCAACCCGAAGGCGGCGCAGGGGAGTTGACGGTGGCCGGCGCCGCGGCGGCGGGCGCACGGTGGGCGTAGGGCGGGTGGGCGCCGTCGCGGGAGAGCGGGAGGTGGGCGTGGGCCGTGGCGGCCGGGGGCACCGGGTGGGCGGCGGCAGCCAGCGGCGGGGGCTGCGCACCGCACAGCACGGCGAGCAGCGTCAGCAGTACGGTCAGCGGCGCCGCCACCGAGGTCACCGCACGCACACCCCGCCGCACACCCGGAGCCGTCGCCAGACCCGGCGCGGTGCGCCTTCGGGGAGCGGGCGGCGGGTGGGGCGTCACAGCGGCCGGTCCTGGGTGGTGCGGCGACCCGCCGGGTGGCGTACGGCCGCGTCCGCGAGGAGGGCGGCGCCCTGTACCACCGCGGTCTCCGGCTCGGTGATCGGCCGCAGCTTGGCGCCGAGGCGGGCGGCGAGCCGCGGCAGCAGCCCCGGCAGCAGCGCACCGCCCCCGGTCACCAGCACCCCGCGGCGCAGCGCACCCCGGACCGCGCCGTGCCGGTCCCGCAGCCACATCTCCTCGACGAGGGAGGCGGCGGTACCCACCAGGGGCGCGGGGGTGGATCCGGCGGGCAGGTCGGCGAGGCCGATCTCGGCGAGCCGGGCGTCCTGCACCGCGCCGTGCACCAGCAGCGTCGCCTCGGTGAGCCCCGCGCCCAAGTCGACCACCAGCAGCGGCCCTTCGGACCCGGCCCCGGCGTACGCGGCGGCCGCGCGGGCACTGTCCACCCGCAGCACCCGGCCCACACCGAGCGAGCCGACCAGCGTCCGCAGATGCTCGCGGTGCTCAAGCCCGGCGAGTACCGGATGGGACACCACCACGAGGCAGTCCCGGCGCTCCGGTCCGAGCGCGCCGTCCGCGATCTCGTACAGCAACCTGGCGCAGGCCTCCTGGTCCGCGACCCGGCCCCACCGGACCGGGACCGGACGTGGTTCGGACCGGGCTGTCCTGGGCAGCCGGGTGTGCGGGACGCCGCTGGGCAGATCGGCGACCAGACCGGTACCAGGGACCCACGCGCGGGTGCGGGCGCTGCCGAGGTCGAGGGCGAGAGCGCGGCGGGCAGCGGGGGGCCGGTCCCCTGTCGAACGCATCCGTGTGCACTCCCTGACCGTCCAAGGGGGCCGGCCCCGCGGAAGTTCTTCGACCCGCAGGATGCCAGGCGAAGCAGTGCCCACACTATGCAATAACGCCCAGGGAAACGCCAGGTGCTTCAGGAATCCCAGGACCCCCGCCCGCGCCGGGAGCCCGCCCGGCTCAGTCCGCGTCCCGCATCCCCGGCGCCCCCCACACCGGGAACCAGCGGGCGAGGTCCTTCTCCAGCCGCAGATCGTCGCCGAGGGCGGCCCGTACCTGGAGTTCCAGGCTGCTGTCCCGGCGCTCCCCGGGGAGTGGGGCGAAGGGGTAGAAGGTGCCGCGTTTGTAGAGGTAGATCAGCGCCAGCCGCCGGTTCTCGGTGTCCCGGAACGCGGCCAGGGAGCAGAGGAGTTGGGGGCCGAAACCGCCGTCCTGGAGCACCGAGTTGACCGCGTGCAGATCGCCGACGAGACCGGCCAGGTCGTCGTGGGTGCGGCGGGAGACCAGCCAGGAGTAGCCGTAGCCGTCCTGCTCGGCTTCGACGGGGGGTGTGGTGCGGGAGGTGTCGGCGTCCAGCAGCTCCCGCACCTCCTCGCGGACCCGGTCGAACTCGGCGCCCTCGGCCCGCGCGAAGCACACCGAGCCGATCCCGGTGGGCGTGAAGCCGGCCGCGGCCTCCAGCGTGATGGCCGCCGAGGGCAGCGCGAACAACTGGTCCAGGTCGGGCTGGGCGGGGCGGCTGCGGCCGAGGAGGGTGTCCAGGAATCCCATGTGTCAGCTCCGGCGGTCGGCGTCGGGGGTGGGTCCGAGCTGGGCGGAGATCCGGGCGAGCTGCTCCAGACGCTGCTCCAGGCTGGGGTGGGTGGCGAAGATCCGGGAGATGTTGGAGCCCTCGCCGAAGGCGGGCGTGAAGTAGAAGGCGTTGAAGGCCTGTGCGGTGCGCAGGTCCTCGTGCGGGATGCGGGCGATGTCACCGGTGACCTTGGTGAGCGCGGAGGCCAGCGCGGAGGGCCGTGCGGTGAGCATGGCGGCGGCGCGGTCGGCGGCCAGTTCGCGGTACCGGGACAGGGCGCGGATCAGGACGAAGCTGATGGCGTACACCGCGGCGGACACCCCGAGGATGATGCCCAGCAGTGCGAGGGTGTTCTGGTCGCGGCGCCCACCGCCGAAGAGCTGCGAGTAGAGCGCGAAGCGGACCATCAGCCCGGCGATCACCCCGAGGAACGAGGCGACGGTGATCACCGCCACGTCCCGGTGCGCCACATGGGACAGCTCGTGCGCGAGGACGCCCTCCAGTTCCTCCGGTTCCAGCCGCCGCATCAGCCCCGTGGTGACGCAGAGCACCGCGTGGTCGGCGTTGCGTCCGGTGGCGAAGGCGTTGGGCAGCGGGATGTCGGCGACCGCGATCTGCGGTTTCGGCATATCGGCGGTGGCGCACAGCCGGTCCACGACGCCGTGCAGCTTGGGCTGCTCGTCCCGTTCGACGATCCGCCCGTGCATCGCGTAGAGGGCGATGCGGTCGGAGAACCAGTACTGGGCGAAGAGCAGCCCACCGGCCACGACCACCACCAGCACCACGGACTTGAGCAGCACGATCAGTGCGGCCACGAAGGCCACGTAGAGCAGACCGAGCAGGAAGAGCGTCACGCCCATACGGGCGGTCAGCTTCCGGTCGGGCTGGAAGCGGCTCTGCATTTCACCATCACCCCGGAACCCTTCGGCAGGCCTGGCCCGGCACCGCCGCGCCGTGCGCGGATCCGCCGGGCCGTCTTCTTCCATGGTCCGTCATCCAAGGGCAATCCGGACACTCGGCAGCCTGTGAATCCAGATGTGCGCAGATCCGGCGTGAACGCGCCGCGGAATGCCGCCCGAAAGGCCCCCGGAGAGTCACGGAACGTCATCTGGATGGGCTTGTTCCGTGATGTACTGCCGCGGAACCGGACCCAGGAAGGATGAGGATCATGCGGAAGATCGTGCAGGTCATGTCGGTCTCGCTGGACGGATTCTACGAGGGGGAGGACGCCGACATCTCCTGGCACCGCGTCGACGAGGAACTCCACCAGTACTTCAACGACCGCCTCCGCACCGCCGACGCGTTCCTCGACGGGCGGATCACCCACCAGCTCATGGCGGACTTCTGGCCCACCGCCGACCAGGACCCGGACACCTCCCCGCAGATGGCCGAGTTCGCCGGAATCTGGCGCGAGATGCCCAAGTACCTGTACTCCACGACCCTGCGCACCGCCGACTGGAACACCACCGTCGTCCCCCGCGTCGACCCCGACGAGGTACGCGCCCTGAAGGCGGGCGGTGACGGTGAGTTGGTCCTCGGCGGCGCCCGGCTCGGCGACACCTTCCGCCGCCTCGGCCTTATCGACGTCTACCGCGTCTACGTCCACCCCGTGCTGGTCGGCCGCGGCACCCCCTTCTTCAACCCGGACGGCGCCACCCCCGCCCCGCCCCCGGCCGACCTCCGCCTCACCGGCACCCGCACCTTCGGCAACGGTGTGGTCGAGCTCTGCCACGAGGTCACCGCCACCGCCCTCTGACACCCCGGCCCGGTGTGCCGGATGGTGTGGGCGGGCCCAGGCTGGATACGCGGTGCACAGGCGGTGGCGGTGCGACCCGCTCCGGACGGAGGGCGAGAGCCATGACCAGCGACAGCAGCGTATGGGGCGACGAGGTGTACCAGCCCGGCGGCCCGGACGACGGCGAGATCGCCACCGCCGAGTGCGTACGGGACCGCGAGGACACCCTGGACGACCGCGGCACCGACCCGTACGAGGAGGGTGTCTCACCGCCGGAGCGGCCCTACGCGGTCGAGCACCGCGGCACCGCCCTCTCCGAGCAGTACGGCGGCGAGAGCCTGGACCGGCGGCTCGCCGAGGAGGAGCCCGACCGGGACGCATCCGCCGACGGGGACGGCATCGGGGACGCGCCGGGCGGCGACGGCGAACTCTGGGACGAGGAGGTGGGCGGGGTGCGCGCCGGCCGTCTCGTCGCTCCCGACGAGGGTGCCCACCGCGACGAGGAGAAGGACCTCGTCGGCCGGGACGTCGGCATCGACGGCGCCGCCGCCTCCGCTGAGGAGGCCGCCGTGCACCTGGTGCCGGACGCCGACACCACCCCCGCGGTGCCCGCCGCCACCGCCGTCACCACCCGCACCTGCGCCGTGTCCGGCCCCCGCCCCCGGGCCGCCGCCCCCGCCGACGGCACCTGACGGCCCGGCGGCGGGGTGCGCGGACACCTCAACTACCGGCCCGCTCCAGCACGAAGACGGGGATCTGCCGGTCCGTCTTCTTCTGGTACTCGGCGTATTCGGGGAACGCCGCCACGGCGCGGTCCCACCACAGGGCCTTCTCCTCGCCGCTCACCTCACGCGCCGTCATGTCCTGCCGCACCGGCCCGTCCTGCAACTCCACCAGCGGCTCCGCCACCAGGTTGTGGTACCAGAACGGGTGCCGGGGCGCGCCGCCCAGCGAGGCCACCACCGCATAGCGGCCGTCGTGCTCGACGCGCATCAACGGCGTCTTGCGGATCTTGCCGCTGCGGGCCCCGCGGGTGGTGAGGATGACCACCGGCAACTCCTTCATGGTGGTGCCCTCGGTCCCGCCGGACCGTTCGTACAACGCGACCTGGTCGCGGACGAACTGGCTGGAGCTGGGCTCGTACTCGCCGTCGAGTGGCATCTGCTGTTCCTTCGTCCGTCGTCGGATATGACGGCCCATCCTCACCCCGCGCCCCGGACACCGCCAGGCAGCGGCACGCCGCGGTCAGGCGCCCGGGGTGCGGCCGGTGCGGGTCCACTCCAGGAGCGCGTCCGCGGACCAGGTGGTGACGATCCGCTCCGGCGGCACCCCGCACTCCTCGGCGCGGGCGCAGCCGAGGATCTGCCAGTCGAGCTGCCCCGGCGCGTGGGCGTCGCTGTCCACCGAGAAGAGGGTGCCCGCCGCGACCGCCCGCCGCAGCAGCCGCCGCGGCGGATCCAGCCGCTCCGGACGGGAGTTGATCTCGACGGCGGTACCGGACTCGGCGCACGCGGCGAAGACGGCGTCCGCGTCGAAACGGGACTCGGGCCGCCCCCGGCCGTCGAGCAGCCGCCCGGTGCAGTGCCCCAGTACGTCCGCGTGCGGATCGCGCACCGCGGCCAGCAGCCGACGGGTCATCGCCGGGGCGTCCATCCGCAGCTTGGAGTGGACCGACACCACCACCAGGTCGACCCGGTCGAGCAACTCCGGCTTCTGGTCCAGCGAACCGTCGTCGAGGATGTCGCACTCGATCCCGGTGAGCAGCCGGAACGGCGCCCACCGTTCGTTGAGCGCGGCGACCAGGGCGAGTTGCTCCCGCAGCCGGTCGGGGGAGAGGCCGCGGGCCACCGTCAGCCGCGGCGAGTGGTCGGTGAGCACCGCCCACTCGTGGCCCAGGGCACGGGCCGTCAGCGCCATCTCCTCGATCGGGCTGCCGCCGTCGGACCAGTCCGAGTGCAGATGGCAGTCGCCGCGCAGCAGCCCCCGCAACCGCCGCCCGCCCTCCACCGGCGGCCACGGCTCCCGGGCCAGCTTCGCCAGATACCCGGGCTCCTGGCCGGCGAGCGCCTCCCGCACCACGCCCGCCGTCTTCGGCCCGATACCGCGCGCCTTCTCCAGCGTGCCGTCCGCCGCCCGCCGCTCCCGCTCCCCGGCCGGCATCGCGGCCACCACCGCGGCCGCGGTACGGAAGGCCCGTACCCGGTAGGTGGGGGCCTGGTCGCGCTCCAGCAGGAAGGCGATCCGCCGCAGCGCGTCCACGGGGTCCATCGCCACCTCCGCTCGCCGCGGCGCGCCCACCGCGCCGCCACCGCTTCAGCTTGGCCCAGCCCACCGGGCCCCGCACCCTCCCCGTACGGTGACCGGATGAGCACCAGCTCCGCCCGCGCCGGCCGCCTCGGTTACCTGGCCGCCGCCGTCGTCTTCGCCGTCGGTATGGCCGGCACCACCCTCCCCACCCCGCTGTACGGCCTCTACCGGGACCGACTCGGCTTCTCCGAGCTGATGGTGACGATCGTCTTCGCCGCGTACGCGGTCGGGGTCATCTTCGTGCTGCTCACCGCGGGGGACCTCGCCGACCGGATCGGGCGGCGGCCCGTGCTGTGGACCGGTCTCGCCCTGTCCGCGGCCAGCGCCGGCTGCTTCCTGCTGGAGGACGGGCTGCCGCTGCTGTTCACCGGGCGGGTGCTGTCCGGCTTCGCCGCCGGGCTGTTCAGCGGCGCCGCCACCGCCACCGTGCTGGAACTCGCCCCGCCCGGCGGCCAGGCCCGCGCCGGGTTCGCCGCCACCGCGGCCAACATGGGCGGCCTCGGCTGCGGCCCGCTCCTGGCCGGGATCCTCGCCGAGTACACCGCGCACCCGCTGACCCTGCCCTTCCAGGTCCACTTGGTGCTGCTGGGCCTGGCCGCCGTGGTGGTCCAGCGGCTCCCGGAGACGGTGCGCGATCCGGTGTGGGGCCTGCCGCGGCCGCGGGGCGTGGTGGTGCCCGCTCAGGTGCGTGGGGTGTTCGCCCCGGCCGCGCTGGCCGCGTTCGCCGGCTTCGCCCTGCTCGGGCTGTTCACCGCGGTCGCCCCCGGCTTCCTCGCGGAGACGCTGCACCAGCGCAATCTGGCCGTCACCGGTGCCGTGGTGTTCTCCGTGTTCCTCGCCTCGACGCTCGGGCAGGCCGCGGGCGGGCGGGTCCCGCCGCCTCGGGCGCTGCCGCTGGGCTGCGCGGTGCTGGTCGCGGGACTCGTGCTGGTCGGGCTGTCGCTGCTGCTGGAGACGGCGCCGCTGCTGGTGCTCGGGGCGGTGTGCGGCGGGGCGGGGCAGGGGCTCGCCTTCCGGGCCGGGCTGACCTCGGTCGGCGCGGCCGCCCCCGCCGCCGGCCGGGCCGCCACCATCTCCGCGTTCTTCGTCGTCGCCTACTGCGGTATCTCGCTGCCCGTGGTCGGTGTCGGCGCCCTCGCCGTCACCCTGGGGCTGCGCACCGCGGGCCTGGTCTTCGCGGGCTGCGTCATCGTCCTGGCGTCCGCGGTGGGCGCCTATGTAGTGCGCCGCCCGCTGCCCACCGCCTGACCCGGACCCGCCCAACCGAGGCCCGGGGCAAGGCCGTTGGGGCCGTACCGGTCAGGCCGCGGCTCCGGCGCGGCCCGCGGGCGGGACCACCTCGGATGCCGGGACCGGGCCGGGCGGGGTGCCCTCGCCGAACGGGCGGCCGCCCAACTGCTCCCGGTGGTGCGGCGTCAGCCACAGTGCGGTGTCCGGCCCCACGGCCACGATGCCGGTGGGGTTGATCCCGGTGTGCACCCGGTAGTAGTGCCGCTTGATGTGGTCGAAATCCACCGTGTCGCCAAAGCCCGGCGTCTGGAACAGATCACGCGCGTACGCCCACAGCACCGGGTCCTCCGCCAGCTTCCATCGGTTGCACTTGAAGTGGCCGTGGTATACCGCGTCGAACCGCACCAGCGTGGTGAAGAGGCGGATGTCGGCCTCGGTGAGGGTGTCGCCCACCAGATAGCGGTGGTCCGCCAGCCGCTCCGACAACTGCGCCAGCCGCCGGAACACATCCCCGCAGGCCGCCTCGTACTCGTCCTGGGTGGTGGCGAAACCACTGCGGTACACACCGTTGTTGACATCCCGGTAGACGCCGTCCATCACCGAGTCGATCTCCTCGCGCAGCGCCTCCGGGTACAGGTCGGGGGCGCCCGGCCGGTGCAGGGAGCGCCACTCGGTGGCCAGGTCCAGGGTGAGCTGCTGGAAGTCGTTGGTCACCAGCCGGCCGCTCGGCACATCCACCACCGCCGGCACACTCACCCCGCCCGGATACCCCGACTCCCGCGCGTCGTACGCCTCGCTCAGATACCGGATGCCGAGCACCGGGTCCCGGCCCCCGGGATCCAGGGTGAAGCGCCAACTCCGGTCGTCCTGAAGGGGATCGGCGACCGCCAGCGACAGCGCGTCCTCCAGGCCCAGCAGCCGCCGGGACACCAGGGCGCGGCTCGCCCACGGGCAGGCCCTGCTCACCACCAGCCGGTAGCGGCCCGCCTCCACCGGCCAGCCGTCCCGCCCGTCCGCCGTGATCCGGTCCGCGAAGTGGCTCCTGGACCGCTTGAACTTCTTCCTGCCGTACTCGGCGTTGCCCTCGCCGCTCCCGCTCATCTCCGGTGCTCCTTCCCGGCGTGACGTGTGTCGCCCGCCGCACTCCGGGTACCCGCCCGGGCCGCCCCTACGAGACCGGACCGCCGATCCGGACCGGAAGGAAGGATGCCCCGTGGCGCAACGACGACGACGCGGACCGGGCGGAGAGCCGCCCGTACCGCGTGACCTGCCCGACCAGCAGGCCGGGGAGGACAGCGGCGAGGAGGGACCGGACCCGGAGCACCCGGACGAGTCCGTGCCCGACACCGACGAGGCGGGCACCGGGCGGCGCGGGGCCGCACAGCGTGGCGCGGTCCACCCCGAGCACCCGCCGCCGCATGAGTCCCCCGGCTGACCGCGGTGTACCTCCGCCGCCGGCTACCGCCGTCCCCGCGCCGCCGCCTTCAGCCGGCGCTGTGCCGCCGCCAGCCTCGGCAGCCGCTCGTGCAGTACCGCCGAGCTGCGGTCCAGCTCCTCCATCAGCCTGCGGGAGCGGTGCTCCATATCGAGTTCGTCGAGGATGCGGTCCACCTCGGTGAGCAGCGCCCCGTGCAACTGCCACTCGTCGGCGTCCTCCCGCACCACGTCCAGCAGCAGCCCGGCCACCGTCTCCCGGGCCGCGCCCGCCGCCTCCAGTTCGCTGCGCAGCCGTTCCTCGGCCCGCTCCGCGTCCTCACTGGTGCGGGTGGTGACCAGTACGGCGAAACTCACCAGGGCGTCCGCCACATATCCCAGCAGTTCCCGCAGCGCCGTCGCCACCTCCCGGCTCACCAGCGGCTGCGGCTCACGTTCCCGCGCCAGGTCGGTGAGGGTGCGGGCGATGACCCGCAGTACCACCGTGCAGATCTCCAGGGTGTCCAGACCGGTCCGCAGCACCACCCGGTGCAGCCGGCCCTCCCGCACCCTCGGGTTGAGCCGCAGGCTGTCCTCGGCCTGCCGCATCGAGGCGTCGACCTCGGCGATGTCATGGTCCAGCCGGCGCGCCTCGTGCAGCCTCTCCGCCGCCTTCGGCCACGGGGTGGGGGACTCCAACTGCTCGCCCAGGTGCAGCAGCAGCCGCCGCATCCGGCGCGACAGGTCCACCATCGAGTCGCCCGCCGTCTCCACCCACAGCGGCGGCGCGAACAGCAGATTGAACGCCAGCCCGGTCAGCGCCCCGATCAGCGTCTCCAGCACCCGGTCGAACGCCCCGGGCCCCACCCGCGTCAGCCCCAGCACCAGCATCGCGCTGATCGCCACCTCCGGTACGAACTCCCCGGCCCGCACATAGGGACCCAGGGTCAGCGCCGCCAGGATGATCAGCGCCAGGCTCCACCAGGTGAGCCCCACCAGCGAGCTGAACCCGATGGCGATCAGCACCCCGG
>NZ_JBHVRR010000038.1:0-53682 GCF_042885635.1 Streptomyces sp. NPDC058045
CACACCATCAGACCAAGTGGCTCCCAAACTCACCGGAGATCCACCGGTACCCGAACTCACCGGATCACCGGCACCGAAACAGCCCGGTAAAAACAGGCTGGCCGACCCGCTGCCCGACCATGTGTCCTTCGACGTCGGCGCCAAGGTCCACGACCTCGCCAACGCCATCCGCGCCCTCAAACGCGCCGAACTGCCCCTGGGCGCCACCCTCGTGGTCACCGCCGCCACCGGCACCATGGGCACCGCCACCGTCAGACTGGCCCGGCACTTCGGTGTCTCCCGCCTCGTCCTCGTCGGACGCAGCGCCGAACGGCTGCACGCGGTCCGGCCACTCGCAGGCGACGTGCACACCGACGTCGTGGCACTGGAGGAACTGCCGTCGGACTGGGCGCAGGAAGGCGGCCTCACCCGCGCCCTGCGCACCCTCGTCCCCCAAGGCGCGGACGCCGTCCTCGACTTCGTACCGGAAGGACCCGCCACCTCCCAGGCGCTCGCCGCGCTGGCCACCGGCGGCAGCCTCGTCCACATGGGAGCCAACCGCAGCCCGCTGACGCTCCCGATGATCGCCGTCATGGTCAACTGCTGGCGCGTCGTCGGCACCCGCGCCTGCACCCGCACGGACGCCCAGGAAGCCCTCACCCTGCTCGCACGGGGCGCACTGGACGCGGAGGAACTCATCACCCACCGCTACCCGTTGGCGGCGGCCGGGGAAGCCGTCGCCGCGATGCGGGACCGGACGGAGCCGATCTGGATGGCGGTGGTCAACCCATGACCGCCGCACGGCTTCCCGTCCTGGTCGTGGGCGGCGGCCCGGTCGGCCTGACCGCGGCCAACCTCCTCGCCGCCCGGGGCGTGCCCCTCATCCTCGTCGAGCGCAACGCCGCCACCAGCGACGAGGCCAAGGCCATCAGCCTGGACGACGAGTCCCTGCGCACCCTTCAGACGGCGGGCCTGGCCGACAAGATCCTGGAGATCGTCGTCCCCGGCACCGGCACCCGCTACTACGACCGCAAAGGCCGCCCGCTGTTCCACGCGCGCGGCCCGCAGCCCTACCGCCTCGGCTTCCCGTTCAAGAACCAGTTCGCCCAACCCGAACTGGAGCAACTCCTCCTGGACGAGCTGAAATCCCACCCCGAGGCCGACATCCGCTTCGCCACCGAACTGGTCACCGTCAACGACCACCCCGACGGCGCCACCGCCACCATCCGGGCACCCGGCGCCACCAACACCCAAGCCCTCCAGGCCAGTTGGGTCCTGGCCTGCGACGGGGGCCGCTCCACCCTGCGCGAACTGCACGGCATCGGCATGACCGGCGCCAGCCACCAGGAGGTCTGGCTGGTCGCCGACACCACCGGCGACCACCACGACCAGCGCTACGGAATGCACCACGGCACCCCCGGCCGGCCCACCGTGATCGTGCCCGGCCGCGGCGGCCGCTGCCGCTACGAGTTCCTGCTGCGGCCCGGGGAGGGCGAGAAAGGAGTCCGGCCCGGCTTCGAGACCCTGCGCGGCCTGGTCGCGCCCTACCGGCCCCTCACCGAGGACCAGGTGGAACGCTGCACCGCGTACACCTTCAACGCCGTCGTCGCCGACCGGTGGCGCGCGGGCCACACCCTGCTGCTCGGCGACGCCGCCCATATGATGCCGCCCTTCGCCGGCCAGGGCCTCAACTCCGGTATCAGGGACGCCGCCAACCTCGTATGGAAGATCGACGACGTGTGGCACGGCCGGGCCGGAGACCGCCTGCTCGACACCTACGAGGCGGAGCGGCGCCCCCACGCCACCGCGATGGTCCGCTACTCGGAACGCCTCGGCGACATCGTCATGACCACCGACCCACGCCGCGCCCTCCTCCGGGACGCCGCCGCCCGCGCCCTGCTGCGCACACCGCCGGGGCGCCGCTACCTCACCGAGATGCGCTTCCGGCCCCCCGCGCGGCACCAGGCCGGCCTGGTCGCCGGAGCCCACGCACTGACGGGCACCCAGCTCCCCCAGCCGCGGGTCCTGGTCCCACCGAGCCTGCACCCCCGGTGGTTCGACCAGGTCCTCGGCCCGTCCTACGCACTGCTCGGCGTCAACGTCCCGGAAGCCGCCTGGCGGCACTTCGAGAACACCGGGTGGCCGGACGACCGGCTCGACATCAAGCGGATCGACGTACTCCTGGACGACCGCCTGCCACCGGCGAACGCGGCCCGCGAAGCCATCGCCGACGCCGACGGCCGCCTGGACGACGCCCTCGCGGCGGCCCGCAACCGGTTCGTCCTGGTCAAGCCCGACCGCTATATCGCCGCCGTGATGGGACCGGACGACATCCCCGCCGTCGCCAACACACTGCGCCAGAAGACCAGTTGAGGATCTCGCCGACGACCACGCAGGAGAAGCCTTGCCCACTCCCACCACCGTCGCGGTGGCCCGCCCCGGCGAAGACACCTTCCACTGGGAACGCGCCGTCCTCGACGACCCCGGCCCCGGCGAAGTCCTCGTCCGCCTCGTCGCGGCCGGCCTGTGCCACACCGACCTGTCCGTCCTCGCCGGCCGCCTGCCCACCCCGCTCCCCGCCGTACTCGGCCACGAGGGAGCGGGAACCGTGGCAGCCGTCGGCCCCGACGTGGCCGGCATCAGCCCCGGCGACCACGTCGTGCTCTCCTTCAACTCCTGCGGCCACTGCGACGCCTGCCGCACCGGCCGCCCCACCACCTGCCCCACCTACTTCCCCCTCAACTTCCGCGCCGCACGCGCCGACGGCAGCACCCCGATCCGCACCGAGGACGGCACACCGCTCGGCGGCCTGTTCTTCGGGCAGTCCTCGCTGGCCCGGCACGCCGTCGTCGCCGCGCAGAGCGTCGTCCGGGTCGACGTCGCGGACGAGGACGAGCTCACCCTGCTGGCGCCCGTCGGCTGCGGCATCCAGACCGGAGCCGGCGCCATCCTCAACCTGCTCCGACCCCGCTACGGGGACAGCGTGGCCGTCTTCGGCGCCGGCGCGGTGGGACTGTCCGCCGTGATGGCGGCCCGCCTCACCCCCGCCCGCACCATCGTCGCCGTCGACGTCGTCCCCTCACGGCTGGCCCTCGCCACCGAACTCGGCGCCACCCACACCATCGACAGCGGCACGGAGGACCTCCGCTCCCGCCTCACCGACCTGGCCGGCCCCGGCGGCCTGACGTACATCGTGGAAACCACCGGCGTCCCCGCACTGCTGGAACTCGCCGCCACGGCCATCACCGCCGACGGAACCGTCGCCGTCATCGGCGCCCCCGCCGCCGGCAGCCGGGCCTCCTTCGACATCAACGCCCTCATCGACGGCCGCACCATCCGCGGCGTCACCGAGGGCGGCAGCGACCGCACCACCTTCATCCCCGCCCTCATCGACCTGGCCCGCCAAGGACGCCTGCCCTACGAGAAGTTCGTCCGCCACTACACCGAGGACCAGCTCCACCAGGCGGTGGCCGACGCCCGCTCCGGGCACACCATCAAACCGGTGATCCGCTTCAACAACCGGACAGGAGAGGCACGTTGAGCCTGCCGCACGCCCGCAACCTGATCGACGGACAGTGGCACGAAGGACACGCGGCCGGCACCGCCCGCGCACCCGCCACCGGGCAGGCCATCGGCACCTACGCCGACGCCGGAGCCGTCACCGCCCGCCGCGCCATCGACGCCGCCCGCCGCGCCTTCAACGAAACCCCCTGGGCCCACGACCGGCAGCGGAGAGCGAGCGCCCTGTCCGAACTCGCCGACCGGATGGCCGCCCGCCGCGACGAACTCGTCCACCTGCTCTCCCTGGAGAACGGCAAACGACGGGCGGACGCGGCCATGGAAGTCGACGCCGCGATCCCCAAGCTGCGCTACAACGCCGCCCTCGCCCTGACCGACACCGGCCGCGCCGCGGAGACCGCCCCCCACAGCTACTCGATGACGCTCCACCAGCTCGCCGGCGTCGCCGCCGTCATCGTCCCGTGGAACTCCCCGGTCATCCTGGCGGTGCGCTCCTTCGCCCCGGCCCTGGCCGCGGGCTGCACCGTCGCCATGAAGATGCCCGCCCAGACCGCCCTGACCAACGGCCTGCTGTACGAGATCATCGCGGAGACCACCGCACTGCCGGCCGGCGTCGTCAACGCCTTCACCGAGTCCGGCGACGAGGGCGCGCCCCTCCTGGTCTCCGATCCCGGTACCGATGTCGTCAGCTACACCGGCTCGACGGCCGTCGGCCGCGTCATCATGGCGGAGGCCGCCCGGCGGCTGAAGGGCTGCTCACTCGAACTGGGCGGCAAATCCCCGATGGTGGTCTTCGACGACGCCGACCTGGACGCGGCCGTGCCCGTGCTGACCGCCGCCCTCACCACGTTCTCCGGCCAGTTCTGCATGGCCGGCAGCCGCATCCTGGTCCAGCGGTCCGCGGCCGACGAGCTGCGCGACCGGCTGATCACCGCGGTGGAGGCGGTCCCGGTCGGCCCCGACGCCGACCCGGAAACAGCCATGGGCCCGGTCATCGACCGCGCCCAGGCCCTGCGTATCGACTCCCTGGTCGCCGCGTCCGCCGACCACGGCCGGATCCTCGTCCGGGGCGGACTGCTCACACCCGACGGCGACGACGCCTATCTGCGGCCGAGCCTGGTGGAGGTGGACGACCTCGCGGCCCCCATCATCCAGCGGGAGGTGTTCGGACCGGTCGCCACCTTCGAGGTGTTCGACGACGAGGACGACGCCGTGCACCGGGCGAACGCCACCGAGTACGGCCTCGCCGCCTCGGTCTGGAGCCGGGACGTCGACCGGCCGCTGCGGGTCGGGCGGCGACTCGACGCCGGGACCGTCTGGATCAACGACTGGGGCGTGATCCGCGACCAGTTCGAGGAGGGCGGCTTCAAGCAGAGCAGCCTCGGCAGGCTCAACGGCCCCCGGGCGCTGGCGGAGTTCCAGGAGATCAAACACCTGGTCCACACACCCCGGACCGGCTGACGAAGGCTCCCGCGGTGGGCTGCCGTGCGTGGGCCACCGTGCCACGGCAACCCACGCCACGGCGGTCGAGCCTTAGGCCGTGTCGTTTGGATCTCCGTGGCGTCGCGTGCCCTGGCACGCACTCTCGCCGCGCCGGCCAAACGCCCAAGTACGTCCAGTACGAGGGCGCTTGGCCGGCGCACCGAGAGCACGCACCAGACCCCGCTCCTTGCTCCACGGAGATCCAAACGACACGGCCTAGCCCCGCCCCTCGCGGACACACACATTGCGGGTCTCGCCCAGGCCCTCGATGACGGTCCGCAGGACCTGGCCCTCCTTGAGGTACACCTTGGGATCGCGGCCGTCGCCGACGCCCCCCGGAGTGCCGGAGAGGATCACATCGCCCGGCCGCAACGTGATGATGTCGCTGATGTACGCGACGATGTCGGCGATCCCGAACAGCAGGTCCGAGGTGCGGGACAACTGCATCACCTCACCGTCCACCTCGCAGCGGATCTCCAGGTCCGGCTCCTCGCCGCCGAACTCGTCCGCGGTGACCAGCTCGGGCCCCAGCGGTGTGGTCGCCTCGAAGGTCTTGCCCGCCAGGAACTCCCGGGTGCGGCGCTGGTATTCGCGCACGGTCACATCGTTGCTGACGGTGTACCCGGCCACGTAGCCGAGCGCCTCGGCCTTCGGGACATGGCGGGCGCTCCGGCCGATGACGAAGGCCAGTTCCGCCTCCCAGTCCACGGTGTCGCTCACCGTGGGCAGGACGACCGGGTCAGCGGCACCGATGAGGGAGGCGTCGTACTTCGCGAACAGGGTGGGATAACGCGGGGTGTCCCGCCCCATCTCCCTGATGTGCGTGAGGTAGTTCAGCCCCAGGCAGATGATCTTGTTCGGGTGCGGTACCACCGGGGCGAAGACCGCCTCGGCCGCGTCGACGACCTCGCTGCCAGCCGCGGCACCCACCCGGGCCAAGTCGCCCCCGGCACCCAGCAGTTCGCCCACGTCGGCCTGGGGGAGCAGGACGTAGGAATCCCCCTCACGCCGAGCCGCCCGGGTGCCGTCGCCCGTCCGCAGAGTCGCCAGTCGCATACCTGATGCACCTCTTCCTTCATTGACTGAATCCGGACCCGATCGTACTCTAGTCGCGAAATACAGGATATCTGTCCTGCAAAATGAGACACACGAGCCACGCAAGGCAAGACGCTCAAGACAAAACACGTGCGACGCGAAGGAGCCGATATGGCCATCACCGGACTCGGTCACACCGGACTGTGGGTCTACGACCTGCCGAAGATGCGGGACTTCTACGAGCGCGTCATGGGGCTGACGGTGACGGACGAGGACGAGGGCCTGGCGATCGTCTTCCTCAGCGCGCGGCCCGACGAGGAGCACCACGAGTTCGTCCTCCAGTCCGGACGGACCTCCCCTTTCGGGGACAGGCAACAGCACCAGATCTCCTGGCGGGTGGAGTCGATCGAGGACCTCAGGACCTTCCACCGGCGGTTCGAGGCGGAGGGCGTCAGGGTCCAGCAGGAGGTGACCCACGGCAATGCCTTCGGCATCTACTTCTTCGACCCCGAGGGCAACCGCAACGAGGTCTACCTGCGCATCGAGCGCGAGGTGCGCCAGCCCTTCCGCAAGACCATCGACTTCAGCCGCTCGCCGGAGGAGATCCACGCGGAGGCCGAGCGGCTCCTCGGCGACGGCGGTGCCGCATACCAGCCGGTCCAGTAGCTGGGCGGGTTCGCGTACGATGTCCTGCATGACAGGACGTAAGTCGGAAATGGCTGCTCCGGCGGGCCAGTACCGGGAACGCAACTCGACCGCGGACCGAGCGCTGGACATCCTCGGACTGTTCTCGGAGGACAGGCTGTCCCTCTCCGGCCAGGAGGTGGCGACCGCGCTGGGGACGGCACGCTCCACCGCCTACCGCTATCTGCAGAGCCTCGTCGGCAGCGGCTTCCTGGAAGAGGACCCCCGGGGCGGGTTCCGTCTCGGCCTGCGCGTACTGGAACTGGCGCGCCTCGCCCGCCGCGGGTACGGACTCTCGGAGATCGCCCTGCCCCTGATGCGGGAGCTGTGCGCGCAGGTCGGCGAGACGGTCCTGCTGACCCGCCGCGCCGGAGGCTTCGCCATCTGCGTGGAGCGGTGCGAGGCGGAACATCCGGTGCGGATCTCCTACGAACGCGGCAGTATGCTCCCCGCCAACGCGGGCGCCTCCGCCCTGGCCCTGCTCGCCCGGCTCCCCGAGCAGGAATGCCGTGAACTGCTGGAAGCCCAGCGGCTCCAGCGCTTCACCGCACGCACCATGACCGACGTCGACGCCCTCATGGAGCGGCTCGCGCAGATCAGGCACGACGGTTTCGCCGTCAGCCGAGGCGAACTCGACGCCGACATCCTCGGCATCGCCGCCCCGATCCGCGGCTCCTCCGGAGACGTGGTGGCCGCCCTGAGCATCGCCGCACTGGAACACCGCATCCCGGACCGCCGACTCGACGAGGTGGTCACAGCGGTCCGCGACGCCGCCGAATCCGCCAGCGACCAACTCGCGGTCGTCGACGACTGACCAGGACACCTTCTCCACCTTCGCCGACGAGCAGTCGCCGACCCGACCCACGACCCAGCCCCCCCGTACGTGTCCCCGCTGCTCTACGCCACCTTCGCCGCCGCGGTGGCCCTCTGCCTACTCGCCGTCAACCTCCCGGCACGCGCAATCCCGCACAACCGGCAAGCCTGAGCCCGGAGTTACGGCAGGGACTTCATCGACGGCGACGGCGATGGCGCCCCACGCCGCCCCGTGCACCGCAGACCGGGCGATCGACTCAGCCAGGGAGGCGGTCCATCAGCCAGGTGGACGGTTCCTCGTCGGCAACCAGCACCTGCATCGCGGCCGCCGCCGCCGGAGTGCTGCTGGGCGTCGACCGGGGCTGGGCGCGGGTGTCGGCGGCCGACACCGGCGCCCTCGTCCTGCTCGCCTACCTCCTCACGTATCTGCTGCTCACCTCCGCGGCGTTCGCGGCCGCCGACACGGAACAGGTATGCGACTGGGCGCGCCGCGAAGACCGGGGCACGGTGCTTCAGCGGTATGTCCTGGGGACGGCGCCCGGCCCGGGAGTGTCGACCTTCATCGCCGCGGCCGCGCTCCTGGTGGCGATGGTCTGGCTTCCCGGGCACGTCCCTTCCGAGTTGGGCCGGATTCCCCGTATCTCGATGGCGTTCGCCCTGGTCGCCGTCGCCTGGGTCTGCGTGGCCGTGGCGTTCGCCGTCAGCTTTCAGGCCGACAATCTGGTGGAGGACGAACGGGGCCTGGGATTCCCCGGCGAGCAGCTCCCGGTCTGGGGTGACTACGTCTACTTCGCGTTCTCCCTGATGACGACGTTCGGTACGACGGACGTCGTGGTGCTGTCGCGGGAGATGCGCCGGACGGTGACGGTCAACTCGGTCGTCGCCTTCGTGTTCAACACCGTCACCGTCGCCAGCGTCGTCTCAGCCCTCAACAGCGGCTGACAGCAGCCGACTTCACGTTCCCCGCACACCTCGCGCGGCGGGCTGAGGGGCGGAGAGGGGGCGGGGAGGGGCGACCGCGCGGATCGACAGTCATATAGTTTGCGCAAGGCTGCAAGCGTGAAGAGGTGCTGCGGGCGGTCGACGCCGGGGTCGGACGGGACCGGAGCGGGAGCGGTGTTCGGCGCGAAGTGGCGGGCGGACAGCCGGACTTGACGAATTTCGGGGGGATGCGTGAGCCGATTCAGCCGACTCAGTGCGGAGGACAGACGAGACTTCGAGGGTGTGCTCGATCGGGCGCTGAAGTCCCCTCAGATCCTTGACGCCCGGCGCGGTGCGGACCGGACGCAGAACGCCCAACGGGCCTACACCACCGAGCAGTTGCGAACCCAGGCGCTGAAGGACCACGCCGCCATCATGGCCGCCGCCCAGCACGAGTACCGCCACTACCGCCGCCGGCGCGCCACCGCCGTCCGCGGCGGCGAGAAGGGTGCCGGGCCGACAGCCGGCCGGAGCCGCGGCCTCCTCGGGGCGCTGGGGTTCCTGATCCCGGTGCTGGCCGCCATGGCCGCGCTGGTGTTCCTCGTGTTCGGCTACGGCCTGCGCCTCACCGGCCAAACCACCAGTCCGGCAGGCGAGTTGGTGACCGCGGGGTGGTGCGCCGCGGCCGTCGCGGCGCTCGCCGCGCTCCTCGGTCTCGCCGGCCTGCTGGTGAGCGCGGGCCGCAATCGGGCTGTCGCGTACGCGGACCACCTCCGTGAAGTCGACCCGGCCGAGGCCGCGGCCCGGCAGGCGTGGCACCAGGCGCTCCTGGAACGGGGCATGGTGCCGTACCTGGAGGACCGGCTCCGCGGCACGACGCCTCCCGCCCCCACCGCTCATCCATCGGCATGAACCAGAGGGACGAGAAGGAACCGAACGGGCCCCGCCGCCGTAGTGGTACATGGCGGCCCCCGTACAGCGCGGTCCGCCGGACACCGCCGGGAGTTCGAGAACAACGGGAGGCAGACCAGAAGTGACTACGCCGCGGCCTGGACAGACCACACGACCCTCCGGCGCGCCCAACGGGCCGCACCCGCCACGACGGACGCGCGCATCGACAGGACCGTACCGACCCGATCCGCGGAACCCGCCTCAGCCACCACCCCCGCCACCGCTTCCGCCCCATCCCCCTACGGTGCCCGGAGAATGGCCCCCGCTGTCGACACTGCTCCAGCGGCGACTGCCCCGCCGGCTGGCACCCCTGACCGGCCAACTGGCGCCCCTGGTCATCCTGTTACTACTGGTCTTCTTCCCCGTGCCCCTGCTCTACGTCTTCCTGCGCAGCGCCCGCGTCACCGCCACCCGCATCTTCCGCACCCCTCCCGCCGCGGCGTCCGCCCCTGGGCACGACGAGACGGTGGACCGCGTGAAGAAGTTCCGGACATGGGTGGCGATCGCGGTGTCCGTGGCCATCTACGCCATCGGGTACCAGAACCTCCGCGACATCCTCTCGGACGGCTCGATCGCCCTCCTCGTCACACCCTGGCTGCTCATCGCCACCGCACCCGTGGTGGTCTCGATCCTCATCCTGTGCGCGCCGGCCCACCGGCGCCGCCCCATGCGCACCGCCGTACGCGGCCCGCTGCGCAAACTCGCCTGCTACATCGGCACGATCGCCCTCGTCCCCGCCGCGCTCGCCCTCACGTCCCTGATCGGCCGATCACCACTGGACGGATGGCCGACCTTCGCCGGTCTCATCGGCATCATCTGGTCGCTGTGCCTGTTCCTGTTCTCCTCGGCCACCGTCGTACAGACGGGCTTCGGCGTCGCCGCGGTCCACCCGGCGCTCCCCGCCCTGCTGACCAGCATCCTGGTCTGGGAACTCGCCCTGTTCAACGGCCTACCCGCCGGCCCACCACCCCTCGCATACGCCATGCTCATCGGCGGCCCGACGACGGTGACCGCCCTCTCCTGGTGGGAGATCCACCGCCTCCGAACCCGCTCGGGGGTGACCTTGCGGCACGGGTGAGGAGGTGCCGGGCGTGGTGGGGTGATCCCGTCCGCCGTGCACAGCCTCGCCGCGCGTACGCGGGCCGGCCGGAGTCATCGTTTCCGCATGGCGAACGCCGTGTGCCCGGAGGGTCGGCTGATGTCGATCCGGGCGACCCGTCAGTCCCGGGTGGCGAGGGTGATGACCGCGAGTAGGTGACCGCCGGGGGCGATGGCGTGGGCCGGGCGGCTCTCGACGAGCATCGGTGTGCTGGCGCGGATCCGGTCGGCGAACAGCGTCGTCTCCTCGGCGACCGTGTGCGCGCCGGTGACTACGGTCGGCGTACCGGGTGGGACGAGGGCGGTGTCGGCGACGCGCACACAGTCGTCGGTCCTCTCGGTAGCGTCGGCCGCCTACATGGTCCACCTGGCGGCCGGATGGTGACGCACGCGAACGTCCCACCGCCGATCGAAGGCCGTCGCGGACTGGCCAACTCCTTGCCGCGGCCCCCGCGTGGTGGCGGGGATCACTGGGCCACAGAAGGCAAACGGGATTTACGTCACCCGCCGCCCGCAGATCTGCGGTCGGCGGCTGACGTCTGTGAGCGGTTCATGCCGGGACTCACATCAGTTCGGTTGCGGGCTCTGCTTTGTTGTGCGCCCACGGTGAAGCGCTTCGAGCCCGACAGACGAGTTGTTGCCAGGCTGTAGGGGGTCCTTGGTCGTGAGCAGAACCATCTGGCGGTGCGAAACGTCTTCTGCCGTGATCGATTTCATAAGCCGGTGGTCAGTGGCTGCCGTCGGTTTGGTGTTGAATCCACACATGGGGTGAGAGGTAAAGCCGATCGTAGGGGGATGCGTGAGCAGCAGGAATCTGCCGGGCCGCCGGAGGATGGGGCGCATTGCGATGAGTCGTCGTGAAAGGAAGGCCGGCTCGTGACGACCATTCATACCGTGGCGTGGAGCTGCTGGGGCGGGTTCGTCCTGATCGTGATCCTGGTTTCGGCGTTCCAGATGCGCAAACTCAGGCATCGCGAGATGGGTATGCGCACCTGGCCCCATGTCCAGGCCGCCATCGTCGACCACAAGGCAGTGCCTGGCGTGAGCTCTGGTGGCGACCTGCCGCTGTCGAGCTCCTACATCGGCGTCTATCAGTACGTCGGCCGGACGGTCAGACATATCAGGGAGAGACAGTCTGGAGTAAAACCCGGCCGCTGCCGATGCATCAGGCCTTGGCGGTGTGCGTCAATCCCGGCAAGCCCACCGAGTCGTATCCGGTCGAGAAGGTCAGTCGGGCCACGCTCGGCTGCATGTTCGCGTTCATGGCCGCGTTCTGCCTCGGGTCGTTCTATTTCCTGCGGCTGCTCCTGGGCAGTTGAGCCCGCACTGACTACGACGCCCGACAGGCAGGACTGAGACATGGTCTACGACAGAGATCGCAAACACCGCAATGATGAGGTGTACGCCGAACATCGCGCAGCCCTCGCCCGGGGCGAAAAGAGAATCCTCCAATCCACGACCAACGGTGAACTCCACAGTTATCGCGAGGACGAAATCGGGTTTCTCGCCGGCAGTGGAACACCCCAGGTGCGGACCTGGTGGGGCATGGGCATCCTCTTCTGCCTCATGGTGGTGCTCGGCCTCGGCACCCTCGTGGTGGTGTTCCTCCCCCTCGCGAGCGGTGGTTCCGCCCCGTGGGGAGTCCTGTTCGTGACGGTCTTCGCCGGCCTGCTGGGGTGGTACTTCTTCGGCCTGGCCCGCGACGAGTACCGGGCCACGAAGATCCGCCGGAGCCGCGGCACTCCGGATCCGGGGGACCGATGAGTACGGCCTTCCCTGGACCTGGGCAGAGCGGATCCGGGGTGCCCCGAAAGGGCTCCTCGCAGGGGCCAGGGCTCGCGGGAATTCTCATCGGCGGTTCCGTGATGCTGGCAGGCGGAGGCATCTGCGTCCTCCCCTATCTGCTGTTCGTGCTCGGAGGAGGCGGGGACACTCGCAGCTTCGACGCTCTGGCGCGAGGCTTCGCCACCACGGGAACCGTGGTGATCGCTCTCGGCGTCGTGGTCTTCGGTCTCGCTGTCCTCCAGGCCGTGCGCGCCGGAAGGCGGGACGGCAGCCACGCGAGGACACTCGGCGCGGTCGCACTGGTCTTGGCGGTCCTGGCTCCGGTCGTAGGGCTGGTGCTGGGGTATGTGGCCCGGGCTCAGAGCAGGAAGACCGGGGTCCCGAACGGATCCGCTGTGGCTGCTGTCGTCGTGGGCTGGATCACGACGGCACTCACCGTTCTCTTCTGGACGCTGGTGCTGCTGGTGAGCCACTACGCCGCGAGCGTCCACCACCCCTGACCGCGGTCCGATCACGTCATCGGCCGGGTCATCGAATCATCGAAGAAGGAAAGAGAACGCCATGGAGACGTCACGGGGGAACGCCGTCCCCAGGAAGAGGATGGCCTGGCAGTTGAAGGCTGTTCTCTGGTGCCTCTTCGCGTCCTGGCTCGGGTGGGTGGCGTGCTCGATGGTCGCGCTGAACGGCTCGGGCACACGGTCGCAGGCCGGCAGCAGCGGGGGCATGATCGCGATCGATGTCATCGTCATGGCGATCAGGGGCGACAGCACGGTGTCCTGGGCCCTGGCAGGATCCCGCGTGTTCGGGCTCGTGATGGCTCTCATCTTGCTCGGCCTGCTCATCCGGTACTTCTCCGTCAACAAGGAGGACAAGTGATGGACGATCGGCTGGGGCGCTTGTCCTATTCTTCGTTGCCGGAGCGGCCACTGGAGTACTGGCTCTCCCCGGACCTGGCCCGGCTGAGCCCACCGGAAGCCCGCTCCCGTCTGCGCGAACTGGCCGACACCCAGGGCACTTTGACAGCAGCCTGGGGAGCGGGGATCGGGGCCGGCGCGGTTCTCATGCTCACCGGGGTCTTCATCACTGTCATGGGCGGAGGCGTCGGACCTCTGGCCGCCCTCGGAATCATCGGAGCCGGGCTCCTGGTCTTCGGGATCCTCGGCTGCCGCCGGGTCCGGTCCAAGCTGCCCAGCACGCGGCGCACTCTGATCACGCGCGGGCCGGGATCGGCACGGGGCGGCATCAGCATGGTCGCCTTCTTCGCCATCGTCTTCGGCGCGCTGTTCGGCTACGGCGCGTTCAACAGCGGGGCGCGAGGAGGATCCACGGCGGCAGCGTTGATCGGTGCGTACGTCCTGATCGTGCTGTTCCTCGTGGCTTGCATCTTGGTGCCCTCCACGATCATGGGCCGGTCCCGGGAGACGTTCCGCCGGAAAGCCGAGAACGATCCTCGGTTCCGCGCCCTGCTCGAACAGGACCTCCTCACGTGGCGCGACCCCGTCGGCAATGCCACGTACGGGCCTCTCTGACCGCTGCTTGAACGCTGGACCGCTCACTTCGGCACGAGCCGGGACATGGACGGGACATGGGAATGAAGGAGGTGCGATGCGCGAACCCAAGACACAGGCGTCCCCGTTCGGGTGGACCGCCACGAGCGACGCCGAGGGCACGACGGTGTGCCTGCGTGATCCGCAGGGGCACCGCCGGGCGACCTGGACGCAGCAGGAGCGGAACGCCCGTCTGCAGCTCATCCGCCTCTGGCCGAACCGGCAGCACACGGTGCAGCTTCTCGACGGCGCGGGCCCGGCCGGCGAGGCCGTCGTCGACAACGGGAGGCCGAAGCCATCGCGCCGACGGGACCATGACGGGTCGATCGGACTGCACGGCCGCAGCTATGAGGTGCGGCACACGCGGCGCTGGCGCTCGACGCTGTCGCTGGACGGCCGGATGGTCGCCGTCGGGCGTAAGGGCAGCTTCGGCAGGTCGGTGCTCGAACGTTCCCAGCCCAGCGACGCGATCGACGAACTCGCTCTCGCGCTCTTCTGGTTCGGCGTTTCTCCGGGCCGACCCGGAAGTTTGTCGTCTGCGGTGTCACAAGTGGCTGATCAGCGGGAGACGACGTGAGACGACGGATCGGCCGGACGGTGGCGGCAGGGGTGGTCGCCGTTGCCCTTTTCAGCAGCTTCGGCTGCCAGGTGAGCAGCGCGCCCAAGGAGGGACCCCTCGACGGCAGGGGCGGCAACTCGTCGTTCAGTCCAGCGGGCGCGGAGAAGATCGCGAGCACACGGAAGGCCCACCTCGACTGGAGCAGCAGCCACCTGCTCAAGTCCGACGTGGGCCTGGCCTCCGCCGACGACAGCGCCACCTGGGCCTCCACCCACGACCGTCAGCACCCGATCGCGGTCACCATCGACGCACCGCACGGCTTGGTCGCGCTGGGAGCCGACGACATCGCCGTCGAGGACTATCCGGGCGACCCGGAGATCAGGAGCGTCACCCTGCGGCTGCACCCGCGCGACAACGACGCACTCGTGGCGGAACTGCGCACCGGCGTCGCGTTGTACGGGATCGAGGAGGGTGTCGTCGAGAGCTGGATCTCCTCCTTCGCCGACGACCCACAGCGCACCTGCACGCGGCTGGGCTGGTCGACCGGACCGGGCACCAGTACCGGCCTGGACGTCGGCTACACGATCCAGTGCGACTGGGACGGCCCCAGGCAGATCCGGCTGGTCCTGGTCGACGTGGGACCGAGCTGAGCGGCCGCGGGGCCTCGACGGGATGTGCTCAGGACTCGTGGCGGGTCACGCGGGCGTCGTCGGTGTAACTCGCGCCTGAACCAGCAACACCTCATCTGGCCGGCACCGGGCGACCGGAAGGTGACGAGCAGCCCTCTCGCCGGGTTCCGCTGATCTGGCCGGTACGCGGCAACGCCTTGTATCCGTCCGCGTGCCGCCGGGATCAGTCAGGGCGGCGGGGCAGCCACCCGCTCCGGTCAGGGAGGTTGTTGATGGCGAACACAGCAGACACGGTAGGGACCGACCTCAGGAAGCGGGTCGCCGAGCTCACCGAACTGGTCTGGAACCAGGGCGACTTGGGCTTCGCCGACGCATGTCTGAGCCCTGACTTCGTCGGCCACTACCCCGGCGTCCCCGATCTGTGTGGGCCCGCCGCGTACCAGAAGATGGCCGCGGAACTGCGTCGCGCGCTGCCCGACCTGGCCATTCGCACGCGAGCCCTCATCCAGGAGGGCGACCGTGTGGTGCTGTGGGCGGAGGTCACCGGCACCCAGCGCGGCGAACTGATGGGTGTTCCGCCCACCGGCCTTCCGGTCCGCAGGAGCGAGACCACCATGCTGCGCTTCGAGGGCGACAGGATCGCCGAAGTGTGGCACCAGGCCGACGAGTTGGGCACCCTGGAACAGCTCGGAATGACCCCGCCGGAGGGCGCCGGTCCGCTGGGGCAGATCGCCCACACCTTCAAGCTCATGGCACGCTTCGCGGTGCTCCAGGTGAAGGCCGGCAGAGCGGGCGGAGCCCCGGACACGGTGCTGCCACCCACCGTCACCGCGTCCGGAGGGGCCGCCGCCCAGCACCCGGCCCAGAGCGACGGGCCACGCCCCGAACTCAAGGCCAAGGCACGGGAGTTGGCCGCGCGCACCTTCGACGAGCACGACCTGACCGCTCTCGACGACCTCGCCCGGCCCGACGCGCGATGGCACCTTCCGGGCCGCCCCGAGCTCGGCAACGACGGGTTCAAGGAGCTGATGCTGCATCTGTGGCAGGCCAAGCCGGATCTCCGGGTGGAGATTCTCGACCTCGTCTCGGAGGGTCCGTACATCGCCTGCCGCGTCGGGTTCACCGGGACCCACCGCGGTGAGCTGATGGGTATCCCGCCCACCGGTCGCCGGGTCGAAATGGAGGAGGTTCTGGTCCAGCGCTGGGACGACGAGGGCCGCCTCGTCACCTTCCACCAGGAGGCCGACTACCTCGGGATGCTCGGCCAGTTGGGTGTCGTACCGCCGCGGGGCACCGGCCCGCTGGGGCAGCTCGCACACACCTTCACCGCCGCCGCCCGGTTCACCTGGCTGGGACTCAAGGCACGTCGCAGCAGCGGGAGTTAGGCCCCCGCCGCGCGGCAGGCACCCCGGTTCGAACCACCGATCCCCGTCCCACCCACCGTGAGAGGAACGCAGTCAGTGAACAACGGAGAGAAGAACGGCGAGCGCCTGCGGAAGAAGGGCAGGCTCCGCCGTCTCCTGCTGGTGAGTGTGGTGGGCCTGCTGCTCGCCGCGTTCACCTGGGGAAACGCGAGTGCCGTCCCGGGCGGTGCGGCTGCCCGGCAGCCGCACACCGACACCCGGGGCGAGGAGAGCAAGCGGGTCGTCCTGGGCTTCTACCAGGAGGTGCTGGCGCAGCAACGGCTTGACCGCGCAGGTGAGTTCATCCGCGACGACTACATCCAGCACAGCCCGGGACTCCAGCAGGGGCTCAAGGGCTACCTGGAGGACTACAAGCTCTTCCTCAGCCTCTTCCCCGACCTGACGGGCACCATCCACGAGGTCGTCCCGCAGGGAGACAAGGTGCTGCTGGTGGCCACCTTCAAGGGGCACCACGTCAAGACGGGCAAGGAACTGGTCTCCGAGACCGCCGAGTTGTACCGCGTGGAGAACGGCAGGATCGCCGAGCACTGGGATGTCTTCGACTACGCGGCCCTGGAGGCGTTCGGCATCAGCCGGCCCGGCGGGGACCAGCCCGCGACCCGCACCGACTGGCGCGGCACCCCTCAGCAGCGCCGCAATCTGGGCACGCTGCTCTACACCGTCGAGACCTACTACCGGCGGCCCCATGTCCCGGTGCCCGGCGCCATCGCACCGGACCTGATCCAGCACCAGCGCGGCGTGGAGCCCGGCCTGCAGGGCCTCACCGACAACCTGCGCAGTTACCGCGAGCGCTTTCCCGACCTGTCCTTCGAGGTCAAGCACACCGTCGCCAGCAACGACAGGGTCGTCGTCCTCTGGGTCTGGCACGGTCATGAGAAGGGCACCGGCAAGGAGCTCCGGCTGAACCGGGCCGATGTCTTCCGGGTCGAGGACGGCCGGTTCGTCGAGCACTGGAGCCGTCTCGACTACCGGGCCATCAACCCGTTCGGCCTGCACTGACCACCATGACGTACGCGGGCGCCGGCCGGCGGCCACTGACCCTCTGGCCCGGTGCCGGCGCTCCGCTTCCGAAGTCCGTACGGCACGTCTGGCACGTACGGCACCACAACTTCCGTGAGAAATAAGGGGGATCAGCGATGACAAGACGGTCCGCGATCATCGTGGGCAGCGGGGTGGGGGGCCTCACCCTCGCCGGAATGCTGACCCGGCAGGACTGGGACGTCACCGTCCTGGAGCGCTCGACGGAGCGCCGGGACGGCCTGGCGATCACCGTCTGGCCCAACGCCCTGCGCGCGCTGCGCCGCTCCGGCGGCGACGACCTGTACGAGGCGGTGCTGAAGGTCTGCCAGCCCTTCGACCGGGCCCGGATGTTCGGCGCGACCGAGAAGCAACTCGCCTCCCTCGACCTGCGGTTCTTCCAGGACACCTACGACGTCACCGGACAGGGCGTGACCCGTGCGGAACTCCTCGACACCCTGATCGCGCAGGCCGGGACCGACGTCCGGTTCGGCGCCGAGGTGGTCGGCGCGGACGCGGACGGCACGGTGACCCTCGCCGACGGCGAGGTGCTGCGCGGGGATGTCGTCGTCGGCGCGGACGGGGTGGGTTCCACGGTTCGCCGGGGACTGCTCCCGCAGGGGCGGGACGACCGCAGGGAGAACCCGCTGGAGAGCTGGCAGGGCGTCGTCGACCGCGGCGGCTGGACGTACGGAGGCGGCGAGTTCCACTTCGGACGCAAGGGGACCTGCGGCATCTTCCCGCTGACCAGGGGCCGGGTGTACTGGTTCGTGGACGGCTCGATCAACGAACCGCCCACCGGGGACGGTTGGCCGGAAGTGGTCCGTGACCTGGTCACCCGAACCCCGGACGACCAGCTCTTCCCCGGCCAGGCATGGGACCGGCGTCCGGTACGGAACTGGGGGCGCGGCCGGATCACGCTGCTCGGCGACGCCGCGCATCCGATCCTGCCGACCATCGGCCAGGGCGCCTGCCTCGCGATGGAGGACGCGGGCGTACTCACCGCCCGGCTGGCCCGCTCCGACGACCCGGTGGCGGCCCTGCGTACCTACGAGGGCGACCGCCATCCCCGGGTGCTGAACCACTTCAAGGAGGCCCGGGGCATGTTGCGGATGCGTGCTCTGCCGGCCCCGGTGCGCGACCGGATGATGGGCGGGATGCCCAGGGCGCTGCTGACCCGGCTGTTCACCCGGGCCACGCTGCCGCTCCCGGAGTTCTGCTGATGTGACGGGGGCGGCTGGGCAGCGGGGGAACAGGAAGGGGCGGCCCGGCGTCGTGCCGGGCCGCCCCGTGGCCGGTGGGCCTTCCGGCCCGGTGGCCGCCTCAGCGGTGGTCGCGCTCGAAGGCGGCGAAGGCCACCTCCTGGCGCCACTCGGTCGCCGCCTTCGGGTTCTGTGCCAGGTAGCGGGCACAGCGCGGGCTCGGGCGGTCGTCACCCGGGTGGCTGCCCCGGCAGACGGGGACCGGGCGGTAGCCGGACCGGGCCCTGCCCGCGGTCCACAGGCCGCGGCCGTCGTGGAACGCGTACTCCAGCGAGGCGCGCGCCAGGTCCTTCAGCTCGGTGTAGCTCAGCCCGTAGGTACGGGCCGCGTACCGGTACTCCTGGCTGATGTCGATCCGTGAGACCCCCGGGTCGTCGGTGGCCAGGACCACCGGGACGCCGTACCTGCGGTAGGCGTTGAACGGGTGCTCGTCCCCCGCGATGCCGAGGATCTGCTTGTTGCTGCTGAACGGCACCTCGACCGCGACCCCGCGCCGCGCCATCGTCCGCGCGAGCTGCCGCCAGTCGTCCTCGTGGACCAGGTCCACGCCGTGCCCGATGCGCTCCGCCCCGGCGACGAGGACGGCCTCACGGATGTGGAAGGTCAGGTCCTCCGGCTTGACGAGGCCGGGCACCAACTCACCTGCGTGCAGGGTGAGATGGGCGTCCGGGTACTGGCCGCGCAGATACTTGAGCATCCGCATCTGGAGGCTGTAGTGGTCCAGCGAGCTCTGCCAGTCCTCGGGCTGGACGAGGTTGACCGCGACGAACCGCGGGTCGCGCTCCGCCAGCCGCATCCCGACCGCCATCTGTGTGAACACCCGGGCCGGGGAGCTGCCCCGGGACACCTGGGAGATCCACTTGACCGGCAGGCGGCAGCCCGGGGCGGGGCGGGCGGTGTCGCAGTGCGCGGCCTCCCGGAACTGCGCGTCGGTGTCGTCGGCCTCCTGGATCGCCTCGTCGACCACCCGGTCGAGCTTCCCGCCCGCCACGAGCTTGCGGAGGAGGGCCGCCGGGTCGGCGTCGTAACCCACCTGGTCGGCCAGCTTCTTGGCGCTGTCCGAGGCGGGCGTGACCAGCGTCTCCAGGTAGAACTGGTTGTTCCTGACGACGGTGTCGGCGACGTTCGCGAGCATCTTGCCGCGGGCGAACCAGGTCGCCATGCCGAACTTGCTGAACGTGTCGAAGAAGTGGTCGTGCCCGGACTCGCCCGGCGGGAAGTCCTGCATGGACCAGGCCCGGACGACCTGCTGCCGGAACGCCGCATCGGTCAGGGCGTCCGCGGCGGGCCGCCTGCCGGGCCCGCACGGCGGCGCGACGGCCGTCATCGACCCGTCGACGCACAACCCCTTCTCGGCCGCCAGCTTGATCAGGTACTCCGTGGTGACGGCGCCCGACAGATGGTTGTGCAGGTCGCCCCCCTTGGGCAGCCCCTTGAAGAACTCCTTCAGCCGCTCCGGCCGGTCCCGCAGCGAGTCGAGGTACACGGAGGTCCGGCGTTCGGCCGGGGTCACCGGGCGGTGCGCGGCCTGCGCGGCGGGCCGCGGCGCGGGCTCCTTCGCGGGGGCGGCGGCGGCCGGAAGAGCCGCGAGCAGGGACAGCGCGGAGAGCGCGCCGAGCCCGGCCGGAAGCAGTGACTTGGGACGGTGTGCCGTCCGGAATGTTGGAATCACGGCCGAATGATCGCGTTCGAGGAGGAGATGCCCCGCCCGAACCGCGTATATCGGCGGAAACGTCCACCCGATCGAGTGGGCGGCGATCATGCCGACCGATCGACTGCCCGATGACTGCTAAGCCGCCGCCGTCGTCACCGCCCGACGTCCATGTCCCTATGCAGCCCAACCTTGTTGTGGAGGTGGGGAGTTGCGGCGACCATCGGATGGGCACCCCGTCCGCCGCCTTTCCCGCGCCCCTCACCGTCACGCGCTTTGGCCAACTCGGCTGTCGGTACTGTCAGTTGTGCGGCCTCGCGACGTCGAGCGAGCGCGCCCCGATCCAGCAGGCCCCGCGTCCTGGCCGCCCTGCGCGACGGGGCCACGGTCGGCAAGACCGTCCTCGTCCACGAACTCACCTGAGACCGAGGAGAGTTCAGGCCCTGGCCTCTTCCTCGGCCCTGGCCGGTGTGGTCGAGGGTGTCTTCGGTGTCCGGCGTCCGGGCATCCACCAGTTGGCCTTGCCGCAGAGTTCCATCACCGCGGGGACGAGGACCATCCGGACGAGGGTGGCGTCGATGAGGACGGCGACGGCCATGCCCAACCCTCCTTGTTTGACGGCGACATCGGGGCCGAGGAGGGAGGTGGTGAAGACAGCGATCATGATGGCGGCCGCGGCTGTGATCACCTTGGCGGTCCGCGCCAGCCCCGTGGCGACGGAGGTGCGGGTGTCCGAGGTGCGCTGGTACTCCTCACGGACCCGCGAGACGAGGAACACCTGGTAGTCCATCGACAGGCCGAACAGCACCGGGAACATCATCATCGGGACCCAGGTGGTGACCGGCATCGCGGCCGGGAACCCGAGGGCGGTGCCGAACCACCCCCACTGGACGACCGCGACCAGCACACCGTAGGCGGCGCCGATCGACAGCAGGTTCATCACGGCGGCCTGCGCGGCGATCGTGACCGAGCGGACCAGCACGATCAGCAGCACCACGGACAGTGCGATGACGACGCCGATCATCAGCGGCAGCCGGGAGCCGGACTCGTCGGCGGTGTCGATGGTGGCGGCGTTCGGCCCGCCGATGAGGACCTTGCCGCTGCCGGTGGCCTGGGGCAGCACCTCGTCGCGGAGCTTGTGCACCAGGTTCGTGGTCGCCTCGTCCTGGAAGCCGGTCGTGGGGAAGGCGGTGAAGGTGACGGCCTGGCCGCCCGCACTGACTCGGGGCGGTGTGGCGTACGCGATGCCCTCGGTCCCGGCGACCGCTTCGACGACGGGACGCAGACCGGCGCTCCCGGCGCCGGTCTCGGCGGCGAAGACCAGGGGAGCGCCGTAACCCGGGCCGAAGCCCTCGGAGAGGATCTTGTACGAGCGGTAGCTGCTCCGGTCGTGGGGCTGGACGCTGGCGTCGGGTTGGCTCAGCCGCATCGACAGCACAGGGGCGGCCAGGATCAGCAGGACCCCGCCGGCGGCGAGAGCGGACACCAGCGGCCTGCGCTGCACCACACCGGCCCACCGCGCGGCGAGCGTACGGCGCTCCTCGGGCGGCGCACCGACGTCCCCGGTCCCGCGTGACCAACGGCGGGGCAGGCGCAGGGAGTTGACGCGGTGGCCGGTGAAGCCCAGGAACGCGGGCAGCAGCGTCACCGCGGCGATCATGGTGATCAGCACCGTGATCGAGGTGGCGACGGCCAGCCCGGTCATCAGCCGCTGCCCCATCACGAGCAGGCCCAGCAAGGCGATCACGACCGTCGTACCGGCGAACAGCACCGCGCGCCCCGCCGTGTCGACGGCCCTGACCGTGGCGCTCTCGGGGTCGTCGCCGTCCCGGAGACCGTCCTTGTAGCGGGTGACGATGAACAGCGCGTAGTCGATGCCGACGCCGAGGCCGATCATCGCGCCGAAGACCAGCGTGAAATCCGGCGCGGGGAACACATGCCCCACCAGCTTCGTCAGTGCGAGGCCGACCGCGATGGCCAGGAGCGCGGTCACGAGCGGCAAGCCCATCGCCACCAGTGACCCGAAGGCGATGAACAGGATCACCGCCGCGGCCAGGAGACCCACACTCTCGGCTGGACCCTGCGCCGGAGTCTCGGCCTTCTCCGCCATGTACCCGCCCAACGCGAACGTGACGCCGCCGCCGGAAGCGTCCTTCACGGCATCCACCAAGGGCTTGACCTCGTCCTTCGCCACCTCCCTGCCGCTCAGCGGGATCGTGGTACGAGCGATGCGACGATCCGGCGTCACCAGGCTCCTGTCCCTATACGGCGAAGTCACCGGCCCGGTCACCGGTGAGCCGGCGAGATCGGCGATGACCTGCACGACCTTCCGCTTGACGGCGGGATCGTCGACGCGGCCCCGGTCGGCCTTGATCGCGAGGGTCAGCCGGTCCCCCTGTTCCTTGGGGAAGTGCTGCTCCAGCAAGTGCTGCGCCTTGGCCGACTGCGAGTCACCGCCGGAGAAGTCGTTGTCGGGGGCGGCGCCGTAGCCGAAGCCGGCCGAGGCCGCGGCGAACACACCGACGATCCAGATCAGCAGGACCAGGCGGCGCCGCCGGAAACAGAACCGGCCCAGCCCCGCCAGAGCCCCGCCCGCGGGCGCGGTCCCGGTCGCCGTCATCGGCTTCTCAAGTCCCGGTTCCTTCCTCACTGGTGCGCGCCCTCGTGCTCGGCACCGTCGGCCGGTCGCCCGGCACGGTGGGAGCGGGAACGGACCAGGGCCAGCCTGCTGAGCACCACGGCGACCAGCCCCAGCACCACCGCCACGACACCACCGACCACGCCGTTGCCGGTGCCGGGACCGCCATCGGCCACCGCCAGATCCACCCCACCCACGACCACACCGAACAAACCCGCCACCAGGGCCACACCACCCCCTCTCCCGCCGATCCGACCGGAGGAACGCGCCAGAGCGAGCGCGCCGACGACCACACCGGCCAACGCCACCAACGCGGCCACAGCGCCCACGAGCCGCCCGACGGTCAGGTCAGAGGCACCGACGGCGACCGGCGGGACCGAGGCATACGCGGCCACCGGCGCGGCAAGCACGTAACGGACGGACATGGGGTGCTCCTTCTCCTCGTACACCGTGAGTTGCCCGATGCACACCGTGAGTTGCCCGATGCGCACCGTGAGTTGCTCGATGCCACGATCCTGACCGCCGGGCCCGCCGCCGGTCGTCCGGCAGGCGCGGGCACTTTCCGCTGCCGCGTCCGCGGCATCCGGCTACCGCGGACGCGGTACGGGCCGCGCGGATACCGCGGGCGCGGTACAGGGCGCCTCATCCGTGAGCGGGACCCGGCCGCGCGGGGATCTGGCTAGGGTGCGCGCATGGGTACACCACGGTTCGCGGTACCGGCCGCCGTCGGGGACTGGGCGATCGCCGTGGGCGCGGCGGCGCTGATGCTCGGCACCGGATGGCCGGGGGAGCAACCCGGCACGGAATCCGGTCTGTTGGGGTACGCCTTGCTCGCGGCCGGCGGTCTGGCTCTGGCCGCGCACCGCCGGGCACCGGTCGCCGTCCTGGCCGTCACCGGGCTGTGCGCGGTCGGCTACCAGGCAGCCGGCTTCGACGTGCTCTCCGTGCCCTACCTGGTCGCGGTGTACAGCACCGTACGGGCCGGGCACCGCGCCCTCGCCGCCACCGCGTCCGTGACCCTGCTGGTGGCCCTCCAACTCACGGCGCTCGCCCTGCGCGACGGGCCCGCGGGCGAGGTGCCGGTACAGGCCCGTGGCACCCTCCAGATCGCCTGGCTGATCGCCGCCTTCGCCGCGGGGGAGGCGGTACGGCAGGCCGAGCGGCGGGCGGACGAGGCCGAGCGCACCCGGGAGGAAGCGGTGCGGCGCCGTGCCGGCGAGGAACGGCTGCATATCGCACGGGAGTTGCACGATTCGCTCACCCATCAGATCTCGGTCATCAAGGTGCAGTCCGAGGTCGCCGTCCATGTGGCGCGGCGGCGGGGCGAGCGGGTACCGGAGCCCCTGCTCGCGATCCAGCAGGCCGGCCGGGAGGCGAGCCGCGAACTACGCGCCACCCTCGACGTGCTGCGCGACGACGCCACCACCCCGCCGCACGGACTCGACCAGCTCTCGAACCTGGTGGAAGGGTTCCAAGCGGCCGCTCTGCACACGACGTTGACGATCGAGGGAGATCCCCCCGACGTACCGGACGCGGTGGGCCGTACCGCCTATCGGATCGTTCAGGAATCGCTCACCAACATCGCCCGGCACGCCGCCGCGACCACCGCCTCCGTCCGCGTCGACTACCAGCCGGACACCCTCACCATCCGCGTCGACGACAACGGGAAAGCCACCCCGCGCACCGCCCCGGTGCCCGGCGTCGGACTTCTCGGAATGCGCGAACGGGTGACGGCCCTGGGCGGCCGGCTGCGTACCGAGCCGCGCGCCGAGGGCGGCTTCACCGTTCAGGCCGAGCTGCCCATGAACGGGGTGTCGTGATCCGGGTGCTGCTGGTGGACGACCAGCCGCTCATCCGCAGCGGGTTCCGCGCCCTGCTCGATCTGGAAGCCGATATCGAGGTGGTGGCCGAGGCCGCCGACGGTCAGGAGGGCGTGGCGCTCGCCCGGGAGTATCTGCCCGATGTCGCGCTCATCGACATTCAGATGCCGGTGATGGACGGTATCGAAGCCACCCGGCACATCGCCGCGGACCCGGCGCTGGCCGGGGTGCATGTCGTGATGCTGACCAACTACGGCATGGACGAGTACGTCTTCGACGCGCTGCGCGCCGGTGCCGCCGGCTTCCTGGTCAAGGACATCGTCCCGGACGACTTCCTGCACGCCGTACGCGTCGCCGCCCGCGGTGACGCCCTGCTCGCCCCCGCGGTCACCCGCAGACTCATCGACCGGTACGTCACCCAGCCGCCTCCCGCACGGCACACCGGCGGCGGACTGGAGGTGCTGACCGGCCGCGAACGCGAGGTGGTCGCCCTGGCCGCACGGGGCCTGCCCAACGACGAGATCGCCGCCCGCCTGGTCATCAGCCCGTCGACCGCCAAGACCCACATCAACCGCGCCATGGCCAAGCTCCACGCCCGCGATCGCGCTCAACTCGTCGTCCTCGCCTACGAGTTCGGCCTGGTGGTCCCACCGCCGCGTAATCCCTGACCGAGAGTCCCCCCTCCACCCCCGATCCCGCACCCCCGCTCCCGGATACATCCGTACGCCGGTGTATCCGCGATGCGGTGGCCCGGATCTCTGTGGGCAGTGCCAAAACGGATGACGGGGGGTTGGTGGCGTGGCGACACGGCTCGCGGTAGGGGTGGATCTGGTCGAAGTGGACCGGATACGGAGGCTGTTGGCGGACAACCCGGCTGCGGAAGAGGACATCTTCACCGAGCGTGAGCGCACCTACTGCGCCGCCAAACGCAACCGCCTCGCCCATCTGGCGGCGCGCTTCGCCGCCAAGGAAGCCGTCCTGAAGGCACTCGGCACCGGGCTCGGCCCCGGCACCCACTGGACCGACGTGGAGGTCCGCCACACCGCGCTCGGACGCCCCCGGGTGCACCTGTCCGGCGGGGCGGGGGACCGGGCGGCGAAGGCCGGGGCGACCTCGGTCGACCTCTCCCTCTCGCACAGCGGGGAGTACGCCATCGCCCACGCCGTGATGTTCCTAGACGAAGGATGACGATGCGTTTCCATCTGATCGACCGGATCGACGCCTGGGAAGCGGCCCGCACCATCAGCGCCCGCAAACTCACGTCCTGGCTGGAGGACTTCTGGCGGGACGAGGGCGGCGGCCCCCAGATGCCCGAGCCGCTGATCCTGGAGGCCTTCTGCCAGGCCGGGACCTGGCTGATCATCGCCACCACCGGGGTGCGCCAGCGCGCCGCGCTCCTCTCGGTGGACGGGATCTCCTTCCATGAGCCGGTGCGCCCCGGGGACACCCTGGTGCTGGACGGCGTGGTCGAGTCCATGGGCGACGAGACCGCCGTCCTCTCCGGCACCGCCTCGGTGAACGGCAGGACGGTGATGAAGGCGGAGGCCGTGATGTGCGCCCTGCTGCCCGCGGAGGACCTGGAGGACCCCGAGGACACCCGGCGGATGCTGGAACGCCTCACCCGGGAGCCGGTCGGCGGTGGTCACCGGTGAACGACGCGCAGCCGATGGATCGGACACACCGGGCAAGGCGGGTCGCCATCACCGGGATCGGGGCCGTCACCCCGCTCGGCAACACCGCCGCGGAGACCTGGCGGGGGCTGGCCGAGGGCCGCAGCGGCGTCAGCACCCTGGAGACCTTCGACGCCTCCGCCTTCCCGGTGCGGATCGCCGGCCAGGTCAAGGACTTCGACCCGAAGCGCGTGGCCCCCGCCAAGCAGCGGCGCCACCTCTCCCGTGCCGCGCTGTTCGCACTCGCCGCGGCCCAGGAGGCGGTGGCGGACGCGGGCGAGGGCTGGCACACCACCGACCCCTACGACCGGGGGGTGGCGGTGGCCGGCACGGTCGGCAGGCCCGAGTTGCAGGAACTGGTCGACATGTCACACCAGTTGCGCGCCAGCGACTTCCACGACCTGTACCGGCAGGCCCCCGGCGACGTACTGCTGCGCAACCAGAACGTCGGGGTCGCCGCGGTCGCCGGAGCGGGGGACTGCCGCGGTCCCATGGTCAGCGTCTCCACCGCCTGCGCGGGCGCCGCGCACGCCATCGGGGAGGCCTACCGGCGCATCCAGGAGGGCGAGTGCGCACAGATGCTCGCCGGCGGCTTCGACGCGCTGACGACCTGGATGGACGTCCTCGGCTTCTCCCTCCTCGGAGCCATCACCGACCGCTGGAACGACCGGCCCGAGCAGGCCTCCCGCCCCTTCGACTCGGACCGCTCCGGCTTCGTCCTCGGTGAGGGCGCCGTCATCACCGTCCTGGAGGACTGGGACAGCGCGGTCGCGCGCGGCGCCCGCATCCACGGCGAACTCCTCGGCTACGGCTCGACGTTGAACGCCTACCGGATCACCGACTCCCCGCCGGACGGCGGCGGCGCGATCTCCGCGATGCGGGACGCGGTGGCCGAGTCCGGTCTCGGAACGGACGGCATCGACTACATCGCGGCGCACGGCACGTCCACGCCCGGCAACGACGCCAGCGAGACCCTCGCCATCAGGAAACTCTTCGGGAAGCACGCCGAGGAGCTGTGCGTCAGCTCGCCCAAGTCCATGACGGGCCACCTCACTTCGGCCGCGGCAGGGGTCAACCTGATCGCCGCGCTCGGCGCCGTACGCGAGGGCCTGGTGCCACCGACCATCAACCTCGACCACCCCGACCCCAAGCTCGGACTCGACTACGTGCCCCACCAGGCGGTACGCCGCCCGGTGCGCGCCGCCCTGGTCAACGCCTTCGCGTTCGGCGGCACGAACGCCTGCTTCGTGGTCAGGGCCGGTACGGGCGAAGCGGCCAGCGACGGACTCAGCGAAGGAAAGGCAGCATGACAGCGTTCGACGAGGTCTTCGACGCGGTGCCGGGGGAGCGGGCCGTCGCCGTCCGGAACGTCCCGGGCACCCTGGGCGTTTTCGCCACCCACTTCCCCCGGTTCCCCGTCCTGCCCGGTGTGCTGATCCTGGACGACATCGTCCGGGCCGCCCGGCTCGCCGCCCCCGAGCTGCCCAAGGGTTCCCGCTGGGTGCTGGCCGAGGCGCGGCGGGTGCGCTACCGCCACTTCGCCGAGCCCGGTGACCGGCTGGAGATCAGCGTCCGGGTGACCGAGGCGACCGAGTCCTCCGTCACCTGCAAGGCGACGGTCTCGGCGGGCGGGCGGGACATCACCACCATCCGCCAACTCCGCCTGGACAAGAGCGAGGTGGCGGCATGAGGCGCGTCGCCGTCACCGGAGTCGGAGTGCTCACCGCCCTCGGCGACGGCCGGGGCGAGACCTGGAAGGCGCTGCTCGACGGACGCAGCGGCATCGCCCCCATCCAGGGCTACGACCCCTCGTCCCTCTCCACCCGGATCGCCGCCGAACTGCCCGACTTCACACCCACCCGGTACGCCCACCGCAAGTCCCTGCGGACGACCACACGCAACGACCAACTCGCCATCGCGGGCGCGGCGTTGGCCGTCGAGGACGCCGGACTCGACCTGGACGAGGGGGGATACGACCCGGAGCGGGCCGGAGTGTTCGTCGGCGGCAACAAGGAGATCTCCAACCCGGAGCATCTGCTGGACGGCAGCCTCGCGGGCCGCCGCGAGGACGGCTGGGCGGATCTGCGGCTGCTCGGCGAGCGCGCCTCGTCCGCCTTCTACCCGCTGTACTACGTGGAGGGCCTCCAGTCCGCCTCGCTGTTCCACCTCTCCCACGCCCACGGCTTCAAGGGCGCCAACTCCTACTACCACGGCACCGCCGACGCCGGAGTGACGGCGCTCGCCCGCGGCTACCGCTCGATCCGCCACGGCGAGTCCGATGTGGTGATCGCCGGGGGCTTCGACGACGCCGCGTCCTGGTGGGTGATGACCAAGATGGACGGCCTCGGGGTGCTCACCACCCGCAACGAGGCGGGCGCCGCCGCCTTCCGCCCGTACGACACCGAGCGCAGCGGCTCCGTGCTGGGCGAGGGGTCGGCCTTCCTGGTCCTGGAGGAGTGGGAGTCCGCGCGGCGCCGCGGCGCCCGGGTGTACGCGGAGGTCGGCGGCTTCGGCGCGACCCAGGACCCCGATCTGATCACCCCGCACCCCGACGGCGAGCCCCTGGCCGCCGCGGTACGGCGAGCGCTGCGCGAGGCCGCGGTGGAGCCCGGCGAGGTCGACTACGCGGCCACCCACGGGTGCGCGACCCGGCTCGGCGACCGTACCGAGGCACGCGCGCTGACCAGCGTGTTCGGCCGTGGTTCCGGTACCGCGGCGAGCAGCGTCAAACCGGCCACCGGGCATCTCGTCGCGGGCGCGGGCGCGCTGAACGCGGCGGTCTGCGCGCTGGCGATCGACGGCTCGGCCCTGCCGCCGACGCTCGGCCTGGACCAGGTCGACCCGGAGTGCGCGGGCATGGACTGGGTGGCCGGCGAGGCCCGCGAGACGCGGGTGCGGCACACCGTGGCCATCGGCCGCGGACTGGAGGGGCAGCAGACGGCGCTCGTGCTGAGCGCCCCCACCGAACAGGCTCGGAGGAGGAGTTGACGATGGACCCGCGACACAGCAGTGGTGTGACCGTGGTGGGTGCCGGAGCGATCTCAGCGCTGGGTCCCACCGTCCTGGACCTGTGGGAAGGCGCCCGGCAGGGACAGGTCGGCATCCGCCCGGTACAGGCCCTGGCGATGGACGGGCTCGACACCAAGCTCGGCGCAGAGGTGACGGACCCGGTGGAGCACTCGCGGCGCTACCGCCGCCCGGACGGATTCCGCGAGCGGGCGATCGAACTCGCCCTGGTCGCGGCCGAGGAGGCCATGACGGCGCTGCCCGCGGGCCTGGTGGACTCGGAGCGGTTCGGCGTGGTGCTCGGCACCTGCAACGCCGGGCTGCTCTCCGGCCGGGAGTGGCTGCGGGCGGTACGGGACGGTGAAGTCCCGTCCCCCGAACTGCCGTTGCTGGTCACACCGCAGGCGCTGGCCGAGTCGGTGGGCGCGGCGTTCCGGCTGCGTGGCCCGGTGCTCGCGGTGAACACCGCCTGCGCCTCCGGGGCCAACGCGATCGGGCTGGCCGCCGACCTGCTGCGCACCGGCCGGGCCGACGCCGTACTCGCCGGCGGCAGCGACGCCTTCTCCGATGTGTGCTTCGCCGGATTCAACTCGCTCCAGTCGCTGTCGCCCGAGCCCGCCGCCCCGTACGACGCGGAACGGCAGGGCCTCTCGCTCGGCGAGGGCAGCGGCATGGTCGTCCTGGTCCGCGCCGAGTTCGCCCACGAGCACGGCCTGACCGGTATCGCCGACATCGCCGGGTACGGACTCTCCGCCGACGGTTTCCACGCCACCGCCCCGCAGCCGGAGGGCAGGGGCGCGGCCAAGGCCATCGAGGGGGCGCTGCGGCTGTCCGGGATCACCCCGGAGCAGATCGGCTACATCAACGGGCACGGCACCGGCACCCCCAAGAACGACCCGGCCGAGACCAACGCGATCCGGCTCGCGCTCGGCGAGGAGGAAGCGGACCGCACTCCGGTCTCCAGCACCAAGTCCATGATCGGCCACATGCTGGGCGCCGCCGGAGCGGCCGAGGCCCTGGTGACGGCCCATGCGCTGGCCGAGCAGACGGCGCCGCCCACCGCCGGCCACACCACCCCCGACGCGGACTGCCCGCGCGACTGCATCCCGGGACCGGCCAGGCCCCTGGACACCGGTGCCGCGCTCTCCAACAACTTCGCCTTCGGCGGGGCCAACGCCTCGCTGGTGCTGACCAGGGCGGCGGACGGCCACCGCCCGCCGCAGCCGGACACCGACCGGGTGGTGATCACCGGTATCGGGCTGCTCAACCCGGCCGGCTCCACGGCCGCCGAGGTGTGGTCGGCGTACCTGCGCGGACAGTGCCCGGTCGAGTGGGACGCCGGACTGCGGCACAGCCCGGTCGACTTCGACCCCGACCCGTATCTGACGAAGCGCGAGCGGCGCCGGATGGACCGGCTCGCCCAGTTCTCCATCGCCGCCACCGCCAGGGCCCTCGCCGACGCGGGCTTCGAGGCCGGCAGCGAGGCGGCCGAGGCGGTCGGCATCGTCTTCGGCACCGGCACCGGGCCGATGGAGGCGATGCAGAAGTTCACCGACCCCCTGCTCGCCGAGGGCCCCGCCGCCGCCGACCCCGCCGTCTTCCCCAACACCGTCTACAACCAGGCCGCCGGCCAGGTCGCCATCCGACTCGGTCTGCGCGGGCCGACGTCGACGCTCTCCATCGGCCACGCCACCGGCGCCGCCGCCCTCGCCTACTCCGCCGACCTGCTGGCGGCCGGGCACTGCGACGCCCTGGTGTGCACGGCCACCGACACCCTGACCGAGCAGGTCGGCCGGGCGTACGCGGCGGTCGGCGCGGCCTCGACCCGGGAGCCCGGCGCGGCGGCCGACGGGCGGTTCACGCTCGCCGAGGGCAGCGTCGCCGTCGTCCTGGAACGGCGCTCGACGGCGATCGCACGCGGCGCCACCATCCTCGGTGAGTTCCTCGGGCACGGTATGGCGTCCGACGCCAGCCGGGCCCGGCTCTGGGACGCGCGCGGCCGGGGCCTGGAGCGCGCGATGCGCACCGCCCTGGACGACGCCGGTCTCGAACCGGCCGGGGTGGACGCCGTCTGGCTCGCCTCGGCCGGGCTGAGTGCCGCCGACCGGGCCGAGAACCAGGCCGTGCGGCGGCTGTTCCACCCCTACGGGGCCCCGACGCTGCACGCGCCGAAGACCGTACTCGGCGAACCGATGGGCGTCGGCGGCGCGTTGACGCTGGCGCTGGCCCTGCACCAGGGCCGGTCCGGCGGACGGCCGGTGCTGCTGAACAGTTCCTCGCTCGGCGGCAGCCATGTGTCGCTCGCGGTCCGCTGCGGCGCCGAGGAGTCCCGTACCACCACTGCGTCTGGAGAAGCCCGATGAAGCTCCAAGGACAGGTCGCCCTGGTCACCGGCGGTTCCCGGGGCATCGGTGCCGCCGTCTGCCGCCGACTGGCCGCCGACGGTGCCGCCGTCGCCATCAACTACCACAGCTCCGAGGGCCCGGCGAAGGAACTGGCCCGCGAGATCGAGGAGGCCGGCGGGCGGGCGATCACCGTCCAGGGCGACGTCGCGGACTCCGCCGCCGCCCTGGAGATGGTCCGCCAGACCGTGGCGGACCTCGGCGGTCTGGACATCCTGGTCAACAACGCCGGGGTGGCCCAGGACGCGCTCATCTTCCACATGGAGATGGACGACTGGCTGGCCGTCATGAACGTCAACTTCGGCGGCGTCTTCCACTGCACCAAGGCCGCCCTCCCGCACTTCATGGCCAAGGGCTCCGGAGTGATCGTCAACGTCTCCTCCGTGATGGGCGAGCGCGGCTGGGTCGGCGAGTCCAACTACGCGGCGTCCAAGGGAGCGGTGAACGCCTTCACCCGCTGCTGCGCCATGGAGTCGGCGCGCTTCGGTGTCCGCGTCAACGCGGTGCTGCCCGGCTTCGCCCCCACCGATCTGGTCGCGGGGCTGACGGAGGGCGCCACCGGCCGCTCCATCAAGAAGCAGATCCCGATGCGGGACTTCGGCGAGGTCGAGCAGATCGCGGAAGTGGTCCGGTTCATGGCCGGCCCCGAGTCCTCGTACATGACCGGCTCGCTGGTCAATGTGGACGGCGGCGCGACGACGGCGCTGGGCCTCGGCCGCCCCTGAGCGGTCCGGGCCGGCCCCGCACGCCGGCCCCCGCCCGTTTCCCGGCCCGCTGATCACGGTGTATCCGCGGCCCGTACCGGCGGATCTGAAGTCACGAGAACCCCGAGAACCCCGAGAACCCCGAAAACGCAGAACAACCGCTTTCCAGCCCCAACCCGGAGGAACATCCATGGACCGCAACACCATCGTCGAGGCAGTGAACGAGGCCGTCATGGACGCCCTGGGCGCCGAGACCGACGAGGTCATGCCCGAGGCCACCCTGCTGGATGACCTGGGCGCCGAGTCGATCGACCTGCTCGACATCCTCTTCCGCCTGCAGCGCTCCCTCGGCATCAAGATCCAGGCGGCGGAGCTGGCCGAGTACGTGCAGGGCGGCATCCCGGACGAGGAGTTCGGCGACGAGAACGAGATCGTCTCGGCCGTGGGCCTGGCCCAGCTCAAGAAGGTCATGCCGCAGATCGACACCGAGGAGCTGACCGGCAAGCTCCAGGCCACCAAGGTCATGGGCCTGTTCACGGTCGACAACCTGGTCGGCCTGGTCGAGCACCGTGCCGCCCTCGCCTCGGTCTGAGGGGGCCGCACAAGATGACCGCGGTACACGTCATCGGCACCGGCGGCTACCAGCCCGGTGACCCGATCTCCACCGAGGAGATCGCGCGCCTCGTCGGGCCGCTGCCCGACGAGGTGCGCGAGGGACTCTCCATCCACCGCCGCTTCTGGATGATCGACCCGGCCACCGGCGAACACCGCGAGAACAACTCGGACATGGCCTACAAGGCCGCCGTGCGAGCCCTGGACTCGGCGGGCCTGGAAGCCGGCGACATCGACCTGATCATCCTCGCCACCGGTACCCCGGACTATCCGCTGCCACCGCTCGTCAACATGGTCCAGGAGCGTCTCGGCCTGGTCCGCTGCGCCACCCTGGAGATCCGCTCGGGCGGCGCGGGCGTCGTCCAGGGCCTCGATGTGGCCCGGATGTACCTGGAGTCGGGGGTCTACAAGACGGCGCTGGTCATCGGGAGCGAGGCCATCTCCCCCGTACTGGCGCCGGTCTTCCTCGGCAAGGACCCGTACAAGATCCGGATGCGGGACCGGATGCCGGTCTACATGTTCGGCGACGGCGCGGGAGCGATCGTGCTGCGCGCCGACGAGAACGCGGAGTCCGGCGGTCTGCTGGGCGCCGCGATGGAGGCCATCGGCGGTGACCGCAAGGCCGGCATCCACTCGGTGGGCGGCGGCACCCACGCCCCGATCCACGAGCAGCTCAAGGCCAAGCGGCTGGTCGATCTGAAGGTGGACGTGGTCGGCGCCGGGGACTTCACGCCCGTGATGGTCACCGACGCGATCAGCAGGACGCTTCAGCGCAGCAAGGTGGACGTCGACTCCATCGACCTCTGCCTGGTCCCCGAGGGCAACGTCGGCTGGATGCTGGACGCGCTCCTGGAGCTGGGCCTCGACACCGCCGAGTGGAAGGCGCTCGACGGGAAGGTCTTCGACAGCCTCTCCACCATGGGCGCCGTCGGCTGCGCCGCGGTACCGCTCTTCCTCGACGACGCCTGGCGCACTGGCCGGGTCAAGCCCGGCGACCGGCTGATGCTGGTCGGTGTCGAGTCCACCAAGTGGATCTACGCCGGCGCCGTCGTGGACTGGACCGCGGCCGCCCCGGTGGGCTGAGAAGGGAAAACGCCATGACGTCCCCCACCAGCCCACAGCCGGCCGCGGCCGGCACGGCCGTCGGCGACGGGGTCGTCGCCGGGCAGTTCCGGCAGGCCATGGGGAGGTTCCTCACCGGCGTGGCGGTGGTCACCTCGTGCGGTCCTGACGGGCCGCACGGGACCACGGTCTCGTCCCTGGCCTCGGTCTCCCTGGAACCGCCGATGCTGTTGTTCTGCCTGGCCCACAACTCGCACAGCGCCCGGACGATCGGCTCCACCGGTGTCTTCACGGTGAACGTGCTGGGGCGGGGGCAGTCGGAGCTCGCGGGCTGGTTCGCCTCGTCGAGGCGGCCGCTCGGCAGCGCGGGCTTCGCTGGCGTACCGCACCGCGTCGGCGCCACCGGGGCGCCGATGCTCGACGGAGCCGTCGTCCATCTCGACTGCCGGGTGGCCCAGGAGGTCCTGGCGGGTGACCACAGCGTCTTCATCGGGGAGGTCACCGGGATCACCTTCGCCGACTCGGCCGACCCGCTCGCCTACCACCAGGGGCGGCTCCTGTCCCTGGTGGTGGCCTACTCGGCCCCGGGCGAACAGCGCTGACGCGGACCGCTCGCCGCCCCTCTGCCGCGATGACGCGGCCCCACCCCACGGAGGTACCCATGGCTGACATCGCCTTTCTCTTTCCCGGGCAGGGGTCGCAACGGCCCGGTATGGGACGGGACTTGGTGGCACGGCACCCGGAGCTGCTGGAGCGCTACCACCGTCCGGCGGACGAACTGCTCGGCTTCGGACTGTCCAAGCTCTGCCTGGAGGGGTCCGCCGAGGACCTGGTGCCCACCGAGATCACCCAGCCCGCCGTCTTCCTCACCAGCGTCGCCGTCCTCGATGTGCTGCGCGGCCACGGCGTCACCCCGTCCGTGGCCGCCGGGCACAGCCTGGGCGAGTACACGGCCCTCGTCTGCGCCGGGGTGCTGGAGTGGACCGACGCCCTGCGACTGGTGCGGAAGCGGGGCGAGTTGATGGCCGGCGTCAATGAGCGCACCCCGGGAGCGATGGCCGCCGTCATCGGCCCGCCCGCCCACCGGGTCGAGGAACTGTGCGCGGAGGCACGGGAGAAGGACGGCGCGATCGTCGAGGTCGCCAACTACAACAGCCCCACCCAGCATGTGGTGTCCGGCCAACGCGAGGCGGTACGCGCGGTGATGGCGGCCGCCAAGGCCGCCGGTGCCGAGCGCACGGTGCTGCTGGACGTCGGCGCTCCCTTCCACTGCAGCCTGATGAAGGAGCTGGAGGAGGAGTTCACAGCCGCACTGGACCGGGTCGTCTTCCGCGACCCGGTCCTGCCGGTGCGGGCCAATGTGACCACGGACCGGATCACCACCGGGGCCGAGGCCAGGGACCTGCTGCGCCGCCAACTGGCCGGGGCGGTGCGCTGGTCGGACACCCTGGAGGCGATCCGGGCCGACGGTGTGCGGACGTTCGTGGAGGCGGGCCCGGGACGGGTGCTGAGCGGTTTCTGCCGCGGCACGCTGCCCGAGGCCGCCTGCCATCCCGCGGGGGAGATCCGGCGTATCGACCGGCTGCTCCGCGCTCTTGAGAAGGATGGGCCGGTTCCGGCCTGAAGGGCACCTGTTCCGGCCGCATCCGAGCGCGGCCGGAATGGTCAGTTCTTGAGAAGGTATACCCATCGGTAATGCGCTTCTTGGAACTCTCCCTTACTCTGCTTCTAAGTAGCCAACTAGAGGCAGAGTAAGGGGGGTGGCCAGGTTGCACGAAGCCGACAAAGACCCTGAAGCCGACACAAAGGCTGAAAGCGTGGCGCTGGGCAAGCTCTCGGAAGCCATCGGCCGGCCCACGCAGAAGGCGGTCGACGACGCCAAGGCGCTGTTCCCCTTCGTCGCGCTGGCCGCCTCGATGGAGAACGAACCGGCGGACGACGAGGAGTCCCTGCCCGCACCGGAGGGCCGGCCGTCCCGCTCAGCCGATCGACACCCTGCTGGACGCTGACTCCAGTTCGGAGACGCTCTGCTCGGCGAACGCCCGCAGGCCCATCTTCTTGATGGAGTCGAAGAGTTGCCTGGCCTGTTCGGAACGGCCGGCCTCACGCTCCAGCGCGCGCTCCAGATGCTTCAGGCAGCGCCCCCGGATGGGCCCGATCGAGCCACGGGCCAATCCCAGCGTGGCGCTCACCTCGTCGTACGACATCGGCGGATCGGCCACCAGCAGCCCCAGCATCGCCTGGCACTTCGGCGACAGGGAGCAGTAGGCGAGGAGCACCTCGTCCCGCGCCTCGCGGTCAAGTGCCGTCTCCTCGGGCTGATTTGCCGAGGGCCGCGGCCGGTCGAACACCTCCAGGTCGTCGACCGGTGTGCTGCGGCCGGACTTCTGGATGTGCTTCAGGCTCTCCCTGCGGGCCGATACGGAGATCCAGTGGCCGAGCTTCTCCGGGTCCCGCAGCTTTCCCAGATGCTGAATGACCCGCATCCAGGTGGTCTGGCTGACATCCTCACAGTCGGCCGCGGAGAGTCTGTGCCCCCGGGCTATGGCCCATATCAGCGGTGTGTAACGCTCTACGATCCGATTCCAGCTCTCCTGGTCCCCAGCTAGGCATTCGTCCACCAGGTCACGCAGAGCAACGCTTTCCATAGTCCCCCGTCACTTTCACCGCCCCGCACTGCGGGCAGTCATCTGTATGGCGCGGTTCCACGATGCGGCGCCACCATCTACCTAGGCGCCGACCACTCCGGAATGGTTCCTTCCGAAGCCCCGGAAAATACACCCGGACATCCTGAACCGGTATCGCGAGGTCACCGCGACACAGGCGAGGGAAGCACTGCGACTTATCACCCCCGCTGTGGTCCGATTGAGAGTACCGGAACTGCTTGCGATCGTGGCTAATTTGCGATCATCGGTGGAGCATCCCTGGACCGCCTGGTATCAGATCGGACCATTTTGGAATGTGGGTCCTCGATATCCGGAATATCCCCTGTTGGTTAAACCGTGGACGAAACAGATGGGGAAATGCGTCGCGCCGGGCCGCTCTCGGCGACCCGGCGCGATGTGATGTCGAGTTCTGCTATTCCTGTTTCGTCTCCGCCGGATCGTGGGGGCACCGCGGAGCCTCTTCCACGGCCGTGGAACCGCCCGCCTTCTCCCCTTCTCCGGCGGCCGCGCCGTGCGCCACCGGGCAGCCGGCCGCGGCGGCCGCCGCCGCGGTGTCGGGCAGCCTGACCTCCGGCACCTCCACCGCCCCCGGACTCCGCTCCGTCACCGGACGCAGCGTCATCCGGATCCCGTACTTGGCGCGCAGCGAGATGTCCGGCTGCATCACCACCGGGTGCCCCGGCACCATGTCCAGGTGGAACCGCTGGAGCAGGGAGGCGACCACAATGGTCAACTCCATGTTGGCGAACGCCATCCCGACGCAGTTGCGCGGACCCCCGACATACGGCACATAGGCGTACCGCGGCCGCCCCGCCGAACGCTCCCGGGTGAACCGCTCCGGGTCGAAGCCCTCCGGGTTGTCCCAGAACTTCGGATTGCGATGCGTGATGTACGTGCTGAGCAGCAGGAACGAGCCGGCGGGGATGTGGTAGCCGCTGAGCACATCGTCCTTCAGCGGCATCCGCGCCACCTGCCACAGCGGCGGATACAGCCGCAGCGCCTCCTGGATGAACAGCTTCAGATACTTGAGCTGCGGCAGATCCTCCATCGTCGGCGCCCGGCCCCCCAGCACCTGGAGGACCTCGGCCCTGGCCCGGTCCGTCTCCGCGGGGCGGGTGGACAGCAGATGGCAGATCCACGACAGGGTCGCCGCCACCGTCTCGTGCCCGGCGATGAACAACGTCATCACCTGGTCGCGGAGCTGCTCGTCCGTCATCATCCGGCCCGTCTCCGGGTCGGGGGTGTGCATCAGCATCGACAGCAGATCCTGCGCCTCACCGTCGACGGGAGCACCGCGCCGCTCGGCGATCAGCCGGTACACCGTGTCGTCGAGCACCTTGCGGGCCGCGTTGAAACGGCGGTTCCGCGGCGTCGGCACGTTCTCGGGGATGTCCGCTACCGCTATCAACTTGGCGTTGATGTGCTCCAGTTGGGCCGCGACCGCCGAGCCCAGCGCCAGCGCGTCCCGCGACCAGTCCGCCTGGAAGAGGCACCGGGCGAGGATCTCCAGAGTCAGACTCTGCATCTCGGTCCTGGCGTCCATCGGCTTGCCGCTCCGGGCGAGCCCGTCCCACCGGCCCAGCATCCGCTCCGTGCTGTCCACCATCACATCGGCGAATCGTTCCAGCGGCTCCCGGCGGAACGTCGGTGCCACGGTGCGCCGTTGGGCACGCCACACCTCGCCCTCGGTGGTGACCAGGCCCTGGCCGACGGACACCCCCACCTTGCGGTTGAAGTCGTCGGGGTGCGGATAGTTCTCGAAGTTGTCCGCCAGGATGTGCTTGAGGTCGTCGGGATGGGTGACCAGCACCACCGGCACCGGCCCCCGGAACTGCACCAGGTCGCCGTGGTCGCGCCAGGCGCTGACGAAGGTCTCCAGGGGGTTGCGCCGGAAGTCGAGTGCGGAGCCGAGCAGCGGCAGGCCCAGCGGACCGGGCGGCCGCCGCCGGGTGGCCGTGGCGCTCTGCCCCGCCATCACACGGCCCCTTCCCGGTCGGCCTTGTAGTGCTGCAACCGCATCGGCATCCCGCCGCGCGGATACAGGAAGACGTTCGACGTCGGCTCGCAGACATGCCCGCCCGCCAGCGTCAGCCGGTAGTCCTGCAGAATCCGGGCGATGACCAGCGGCGCCTCCAGGACGGCCACCGACGATCCCGGGCACAGCCGCGGGCCGCGCGAGAACGGGATGTACGCGTAGAGCGGTGCGCCACCGGTCGCGCTCTTCTCGAACCGCTCGGGCCGGAAACCCTCCGGGTTCTCCCAGAACTCCGGGTGCCGGTGCATCAGATAGGGGCTGATGAACACCTGGGACCCGGCGGGGATGTGGTACCCGCCGATCTCGTCGTCCTCGATCGGACTGCGCGACAGGGTCCACACCGACGGGTAGAGCCGCAGCACCTCCTGGTAGAAGGCGCGCAGATAGCGGAGCTTGGGCAGATCGGACGCGGCCGGCAACCGGTCCCCGCACACCTCGGCCACCTCGGCGCGCGCCCTGCGCTCCGACTCCGGGTGCCGCGACATCAGCGAGAACGCCCACACCAGCGACAGCGCGGTCGTCTCGTACCCGCCGAGGAACATGGTGACGACCTCGTCGCGCAACTGCTTGTCCGACATCCGCTCGCCGGTCTCCGCGTCCTGCGCGCTCAGGAAGCGGGTCAGCAGGTCGTCCGGGGGCTCGGGGTCCCTGCGCCGCTCGGCGATGAGCCCGTAGACGAAGGAGTCGAGCAGGGAGCGCGCCGCCAGGAACCGGGTGCGGGCCTTGGTCGGCATCGACTGCGGAAGCTCCACGAAACGCTGGAGCCGCACATTGGTGTACGCGTTGCAGATGCGCACCGCGCGGGCCAACTCCCCGGCCTTGCTGCTCACATCGGTGCTGAACAGCGTCTGCATGACGATGGTCAGCGCCAGCCGGAACATCTCCGGCGTGATGTCGAAGGTCTCCTCGCGGGAGGCCCGGCCCCGCCACTCCTCCACCAGGTCGCTGGTGGCGTCGACCATCGCGGGACCGAACCCGGAGATCCGCGAGCCCTTGAACGCGGGCTGGGCGAGTCGGCGCTGCCGGAAGTGGAAGTCGCCGTTACTGGTGAACATGCCCTGGCCGACCCAGGGTTCGAACTTGCCGACGGACAGCGGGTCCTTGGGGTAGTTGGGCTGCCGGTCGTCCAGGACGTGCTTGATGTGGTCCGGGTGCGCGATCAGGAAGAGATTGCGCTTGCCCGGCAGCCGGAAGCGGACGATGTCGCCGTACTCCCGCCAGGACCGGGTGAAGGTACCGACCAGGTCGCGGACCAGGTCGGGGCCGCAGCCGACCACCGGATACCCCTGCGGGCCGGGGGCCTGGCGGAGGCGGCCGCTCGAAGTCAGACTCATGGTGCCTCGCTCTGCTGGTGACCCGGGGTCAGCGGGTGCGGATCTTGTGCTTGGCGACGTGCAGGATGTTCCCGAAGGTCAGCTTGAGGATGGTGCCGGGGCCGCTGCCCGGCTCGGGCGCCATACCGCACTGCTCGACCATCGCCGCGGTGCTCTCCTCGTGCCACAGCTCGGAGAACTCGCCGTCCCGGACGATATGGAAGTCGAGACCGGTCATCGTCATCCGCTTGCCGGTGCCCGGGAAGCCGTACAGCTCACCGTGGAAGGTGCCGGTCGCGGTCCAGCGGTCGATGACCTTGTCGCCCATGATCGTCACGTCGTCGAGCGAGAAACGCAGGTCGGGGAAGGCGTCGTGCATCAACTGGACGGCCGCGCGGTGTCCGGCGGGCCCCTGCGGGCAGCCCGGCAGCGGCATGTGGTCCTTCCAGTTCGCCGCCAGCAACTCGCGCTCGGTGGCGGCGTTGTTCTTGTCCCAGACCTCTTCGATGTAGCGGCGGGCCATTTCGTAGTACGTCTCGTCGAGCGAGCCGTCGGCGTTCTCGGCGGTCTTGGTGTCGATGTACGGGGGACGAGCCATGGCTGTTCCTTCGGGACGGTGGGTCGATGCGGTACGGGACGGGGGCGCCATACGGCTCACAGCTCCGGGCCGACGTCGGTGACACCGGCTTCCCGCAGGATCTGCTGGGCGGTGTGGCTGCCGGAGACGATCACCCGGAGGGCACTGGCGGCCTGCGCCCAGTGGCCCGAGAGGTAGAGTCCCTCGATCGGGGTCTGGTAGGTGAGCCGCTTGCTGCCGGCCTGCGCCGGGGTGTTCTCCCAGCCGTAGGCCGCACCGCGGTGGTTGCCCGTGAAGCGCTCCAGGGTCAGCGGAGTGGAACTGCTGACGAAGGTGAGCCCGTCCCTGAAGCCCGGGTAGAGCCGCTCGATCAGACCGAGGTACTTCTCCTCCAGCTTCGGCTTCAACTCCGCCCAGGCCTCGGGGCCTTCGTAGGGAGCCAGCGCCGTGGAGGTGACCAGGTGCTCCCCGGGCGGGCCGAGGCTGGGGTCGATGAGGGTGGGAACGACCACGACGGTGGCCGGGGCGTCGCCCTCGGCGAAGCCGGCGAAGTTGACGTCGTGGTCGTCGCTCCCGTAGATGAAGGTCTCGTGCGCGCCGCCCACCGCCGCGATGTCGAGGGTGGTCGCGGCGTACACCACGAACATCGACATGGAGCTCTTGAGCGAGCGCAGCCTGCGGTTGTACGCCTTCGGCAGATGCTCCAGGCCCACCAGGTCCTCGAAGGTGTGCGTGGCGTCCGCGTTGGAGATGACGATCGGGGCACGCAACTCCTGCCCGCCCGCCAGCACCACCCCCTCGGTGCGGCCGTCCTTCACCAGGATCTTCTCGACACCGGAGTTGGTGACGATCTTCCCGCCGTCGCGCTCGATCGCCGTGGTGAACGCCTTGACCAGGTGCTGGAAGCCGCCCTTGCAGTGGTACAGCCCGTGCATCTGCGTGTAGAGGAAGCGGGCGAACAGCTCGAAGGAGAGCTGGGACGGCGGCAGCCCCATATAGGGCCAGCCGGCACTGCAGAACGCCTTGCAGCGCGGGTCCTCGATGAACCGGTCCATCACCTCGCCGAGCGTGGACATCCGGTTCCCGAAGAGGGTGGGGAACTTCACCACGGCCTCGCCCAGCTCCTTCGGCGAGAGCTGGAGCGGCACCTGATGCGCCTCCTCCAGGAACTTCTCGCACAGCCCGAAGAAGCCGCGGATCCCCTGCTCCTCGTGCGGGAACAGCTCGATGTGCGAGGCGATGAACGCCTCCGAGCCGAACGGCGCGTCCAGCACGTCATCGTCGATGACCACCCGGTACAGCGCGTCGGACTCGATGAACTCGCACATCTCGCGCACCCCGAGATAGCGCAGCAGCACATCGATGGTGCCGCCCTCCGCCGCACCGGGCACGACATGGATGGCCGGGTCGTAGTAGCGGTCCCCGGCCCGGAAGGCGTGCGCGTATCCGCCGATGCCTTGGGCCTTCTCCGCCACCAGGACCCGCCGCCCGAACTTGGCGAGGAAGGCGGCGGCGGCCAGGCCGCCCAGACCGCTGCCGACGACGATGACGTCGTAGTCGTCGGCAGCGGCGGGTGGTTCCTTCGTCGGCATGGTTCTCCCAAGGGATAGTGGTACTTCGCTGGTCTGCACGACCGGCTTCGGCACCGGTCTCACTCGTAGAGATCCGCCCAGGGCGGCCCGGGATACGCCTCGGACGGTGCTAACGCCCCCCGCCGCGGCGGGCCTTGCGCTTCAGCCAGGTGAACCGGGCGGCACTGGTGAAGGTGTGGGCGAGCTGGCCCAGGGGGCCCGCGCCGCGGGGCGGTACGACGCCGAGCGTGGTGAGCATCCCCAGGTAGTCGGCCTCCTGGTAGAACTCCACGAGCCGGCCTTCGTCGTTCCAGCGTTCGACCAGGATCTCCTCCAGCTCAAGCCGGCGTCCGGTGGGCGGAATGCCCATCAGTTCGCCGAGGTGGGTGCCGGTGAACCTGACCCGGGACGCGACGAACGGCCCCTCCGAGACGATGTCGAGGATCTCCAGCCGGAGATCCGGCTTGGCCTGCCACAGATGCAGCATCAGTTCCTTGAACCCGTCGTTGCCGAGCGGGGGGCGACCCGGTATGTAGTACTTCGCTTCGGGAACGGCCAACTCGTCGAGCACGGTCAGATCGCGCTTGTCGAAGGTGCGCCCGGCGAGTTCGCGGGCCTTGGCCTTGAGGTCGAGGTGTGTGCCGTCGCCCGCTGCGGTCCGGGCGGCGGTCTTTTCGGACATGGTCATGCTGCCTTCCTCCCCTGGGCGGCAGCCTGCTGCGCCTTCGCTGCCTTGCCGGCCTTCGCCTGGAGCACCGCGAAGCGGGCCATCAGCTTGAAGGTGTGCGCGATCTGCCCCAGCGGTCCCGCGCCCTCCGGCGGGGTGAGTCCGAGCTGGTCGAAGGTGCCGATCTCGTCGGCCAGGTGCCACATCTCGGCGATCCGGTCGCCTTCGATGCGCATCAGGGTGGTCTCGGTCCTGCGGACCGGTAGTCCTGTGGGCGGAATGCCCATCAGTTCGCCGCGCTGGGAGCCGCTGATCTCGGCCCTCAGCACCACCCGGTCGCCCTCCTGGATCAGGTGGAGCGTCCGGTGGGTGAGGTCGGGCAGAGCCCGTCGGAGTTCGGCGGCCATCCGCTTGTAGGCGGCGGCCCCGCGCAGATCGGGCCCGCCGGCGAAGTGGCCGACGAAGTCCGCGCTCAGATACGTGTCGGCGGCGATCAGATCGCCCTGGTTCCACACGAGGTCGGTGAAGTCCGCGACCCGCTTCTTGAGTTCGCTCTGTGCGGTGTCTGCTGTGTGTGCCATCAAGAACCTCTCGGGCCGGAGCGGGCGGCTGCCCCTCTGCCCTGACTGATCCCGGCGGCACGCGGGTGGATACAGCGCGCACCGCGCGTGCCGCCGGGCGGGATCAGCGGAACTCGGCGATGGGCTCGGCGGATTCGGTGAACATCCGGCCTAGCAGCCCGTCGGGCACGGTGGAGACCATCGGGTTGCGCACGGCGGGCATCAGCTGCTGCATCTGCCGCAGCCTGCGGGCCCGCTTGTACGTCTTGGTCACCCGCTCGAAACGGTCCGCCTCGTAGCGGCGCAGAGCGGCGACCGGGTCCCCCAGGGACACCAGCCGGTGGGCGAGCACCCCGGCGTCCTCCACGGCCAGGCACGCGCCTTGGCCGACCGTCGGCAGGATGGGGTGGGCGGCGTCCCCGAGCAGGGTGACCCGGCCCCGCCCCCAGTTCCGGTCGGGCGCCCGGTCCCGGGCCGAGTCCCGCCACATCAGGTCGCCGGGGGTCGCCCGCACCAACTCCTTCACGGTGTCGGACCATCCGTCGCCGTCGGGCGGGGCGTCGGCGGGCGCCTGCATGAACCAGTAGGTGCGCTCACCCGCCAGGCCCAGGATGCCGCAGACTCCCGTCGGCCCGAACACCACGTCGAAACCAGGGAACTTGGGCCCGCCGTCGAGGGCGACGCCCTGCCAGCCGGCCATCGCCGGGCCGCGGGGCGCGGCCTTGCCCGGCGGCAGCATGGCCTTGCGGACGGCGGAGCCCACCCCGTCGGCCCCGATCACCACATCGGCGTTCAGCGTCTCCCCGTCGGCGAGAGTGACCTGACCTTCCTCGGTCACGGACACGACCTCGGCGCTGAACCGCACCGGCACACCGGAGACGTCGCTGAGCGCACCTACCAGGTCGGAGTGGGTCACCCCCAGCCCGGCCACGCCGTACCGGGTGAGCCAGCGGCTGAGGTCGATGTTGGTGACGGTGTGCCCGGCGACCGTCTTCATCCGGGCCCGGTCGAAGGGCTGGGCCACGGTGCGTACTGCATCCAGCATGTCCTCGCCGAAGGAACGCAGCGACATCGCGGCGTTGGGCCAGAACGTTAGCCCGAGCCCGGTGCGCAGGTCATCGGCCCGTTCGAGGATGGTGACTTCGGCGTCATGGCGGCGGAGCATACCCGCGAGCGCGAGCCCTCCTATTCCTGCACCCGCGACGATCACACGTAGTCGAGACATCGAGATCTCCATATGTGGGGGGGCGAAATTCGCGGCGAAGAGGGCTGCTCGTCGCCGTGTCGGTTGTCTACAGGGGCGCGCCGTGCGTGCCCGCGCTCTCCCGCGCCTGGGCCGCGCCCGGGACCGTCGATTCCGCCGCTGCCTCCGCGGCGGCCGCCCGAGCCCTCGCACCGGGCAGTACGACGAGGGCGACGAGCACCCCGGCCGCGGTGACCCCGGCGCCGGCTAGCAGCGCGTCCCCGAGGCCGCCGATGAACGCGTCCCGTGCGGTTTCCAGCAGCGCCCGCCCTTGGGGCCCGCCGACGGACCCGGCGACGGTCGTGGCGGCGCCGACCGAGTCGCTGACCGCGTCCGCCGCCGGTCCCGGCAGGCCGTCGAGCGCGGGCAGTCCGTCACGGTAGGACGTGCTGAGCACACTGCCGATCACGGCGATCCCGAGTGCGCCGCCCACCTGCATCGCCGCGTCGGTCACCGCGGACCCCGCCCCGGACTGGCCGCGCGGTGCGGCCGCCAGCATGGCGTTGGCCGAGGCCGGCATACCCAGCCCCATACCGAGGCCGAAGAGGGCGAGGCTCACCAGGATCCGGCCCTCCGAGTCGACGCCGGCACCCGCGGTCAGCGCCATGGAAGCGGTGATCAGCACCATTCCCCCCGCCACGACCCACTTCATGCCGACGCGCTCCACCAGCTTCGGCGAGAGCGGTGCGGCGAAGATCATCGTGGCGATCGGCATCAGCCGCAGGCCCGCCTCCAGCGGTTCGTAGGCGAGCACGAACTGGAGGTACTGGGTGAGGACGAACAGCGCGCCGTACATCCCGAAGGAGATGGCGGTGATGGCGGCGGCCGCCCCGCCAAAGCGGGAGTCGCGGAACAGCTCCGGCATCAGCATCGGACACGGCGTGCGCCGCTCCCACAGCACGAACGCGACCAGCAGCAGCACACCGCCGCCGAGCGAGCCCAGGGTCACCACGTCGGTCCAGCCGTTCCTGGAAGCCTCCACCAGCCCGTACACGAGCGCGACCAGGCCGAGCACCGACAGCAGCGCGCCGAGCAGATCGAGTCCGGGGTGCTTCTCGTTACGGGACTCGGGGATCAGCTTGACTCCGGCGAGGAAGGCCACGACCACGACCGGGGCGTTGATGAGGAAGACGGAGCCCCACCAGAAGTGCTCCAGCAGCAGTCCGCCGACGACCGGGCCGAGCGGGACACCGAGCGCCGCCGTACCCGCCCAGATGCCGATGGCCTTGGCCTGCTCCTCGGGCGGGAACACGTCCTTGATGATGGAGAGCGTGGCAGGCATGATCATCGCCGCTCCGACGCCCATGGCCGCGCGCAGCGCGATCAGGGCCGTGGAACCGTCGGCGAAGGCGGCCGCCACCGAGAACCCCATGAAGATCAGGAGTCCGGTGAGGAGGAGCCGCTTGCGCCCGAAGCGGTCGGCCAGGGAGCCGCAGAGCAGCAGCAGCCCGCCGAAGGCCAGGGTGTAGGAGTCGACTATCCACTGCAGTTCGGTACCGGTCGAGCCGAGGCTCGTCTGGATCTTCGGCAGCGCCAGATTGAGGATCAGGTTGTCCAGGCCGATCAGGACCAGGCTGAGGCACAGCACGGCGAGGATCTGCCAGCGGCGGCTGTGGGCAGTTGATCTTTCCACGGTCAGCTCTCTTTCGGATGGCACGGGTTACCGCTCCCGGGAGAGGAGCGACAGCTCCCCGTCTGAAGATCCGCGCGGTGGTGGGCTGGATACAGCGAGGTCCGGAGTCAGGCCGGGCACTCGACGCGGCGGCCGACCGCCCGCAGCCAGTCGCGCCGGATCAGCCCGCTGAAGGGCTCGATGAGGGCCCAGTACGGCTTGAACCGGCGGGCCGCGCTCTCGCTGGTGACGAACACCCTGGTCTCCGTGAGGAGCCGGCTCCCGGCGCCGTCGGGCTCGACCCACATGGCGTACAGGCCTTTGAGGTAGCCGGGGCGGTCGAACGCCCGGAACTCCTCGGGGGTGACGTCGCGGACGATCGCCTTGGACAGCACCGGCTTCCAGGGCTGGCCCACGAAGCCGAGGATGACGGCGCCGTCGGGCTGATCGCTCTCCGCCTCGCCGTCCAGCCGGATGAAGCCCGCCCGCATCATGTCGTGCACCGCGTCCGGCGGGCCCGTGGGCTGCTGCCGGCCCTTGCCGGCCAGCCGTGAGGGCAGGGTGCGCACCGCCACCAGCGGTCGCGCCAGCCGCATCTCGCCCGGTGTCACCTCGCGCAGGGCACGGGCGACCTCCGCTGGGGGTGCCGCCACCCGCCGATCGTGCCGGGTGGTCCAGTGGCTGACCGGCAGCCAGACATCCAGCCGCCCGTTCTGCTCCGCGCTGTCCATAGGGGTCCTCCTCGACGCCTCAGCTTTACGATACCGCAGTTTCGAAACTCTGGACTCGTATACTTGGACCATGCAGAACCCCGCACCCCGCCTGGGCCGCCCCAGAGACAGCCACATCGACCAGGCCGTGCTCGCCGCGGCGCGCGAACTGCTCGCCGAATCCGGCTACGTCGGTGTCACCATGGCCGCGACCGCCGCCCGCGCCGGAGTGGGCAAAGCCGCCATCTACCGCAGGTTCGACTCCAAGGCCGAACTGCTCTTCGCCGCGACCCTGCACGGCATGGACATCGAGCCCCCGGCCGACTCCGGCTCACTGCGCGGAGACCTCCGCGCCATGGCCCGCGTCATCCACGAACGCCTCACCAGCCCCGCCGCCCGCCAGGTCATCCCCCCGCTGCTCGCCGAGATGTCCCACGACGCCGAACTCACCGGCCGGCTCCAGAACACCTTCGTCGCCAGCGAGCGCAGAGACCTCGCGGTCATCGTCGAGCGCGCCCGCAAGCGCGGCGAACTGCGCCGGGCACCCGACCCCGCGCTCGCCCATCTGCTGCTGGGCGGCCCGATCTTCCTCGCCCTGCTCGTCCTCCCCGACCCCATGGACACCGCCCGACTCGACGCCATCGCCTCGGCGGTGGCCGCAGGACTGACCACCGAACCCGGCGACTCCCCAGCCGACTGAGGGTCCGCACGGCAGCGGAACCAGGTCATGTCCGGAGCGCCCCACCGTCGAGCGGGGCACCCCCGGAGGGAACTTCCGGACACGACCAACGGGTTCAGCGCTTGCGACGAGCCAGCATCACCACGGCCAGCGACAGCACGGTGCCGAACAGCACCAGCTTGCGCTTCCGCCCGCCGGTGGCCGCCTCGTCGTCCAGGCCCGGGAATTCAGCAGTGGTCATATGGCTCTCCTCGAAAGGGTGTTGATGATGTACGCCCTTTCAGATCCGCACCGCACCGGACCGGATACACCACTCAGCGGGCCCGCCGGACGCTGCCCGCGAGCAGGTGGGCGACCGAGCGCAGCGGCCCCGCGTCCGGCGGCGGCAGCACGCCGATCCCGCCGAGCAGCCCCAGGTAGTCCGCCTCCTGGCAGAGCTCGACCATGCGGCCCTGCTCGTCGAAGGTCTGGACGAGCATCTCGACCATGTCAATGGGCCGCCCGGTCGGCGGGTTCCCGAACAACTCACCGAGGTGGGTCGCGGTGAACCTCGCCCGCACTCCGACGTACGGGGCCTCGACCACGGTGTTCAGCACATCGACGCGCAGATCCGGCTGCGCCCGCCACAGATGCCGTACGAGGGCCTTGAAGCCCTCGTTGTCGAGTACGGGCCGGCCGGGCACCCGGTACCGCGCGTCAGGGGTGGCGCACTCGTCCAGGGCGCCCAGGTCCCGCTCGTCGAAGACACGGCGCGCGAGCTCAAGGGCCCGCGCCCCCAGATCGAGCGCGTCCCCGCCCGCCACGGGGATCGGGCGCCCGTCGCCGCCCGCGCCGTCCACGGCGGCCCGGAGCGGAGCGGGCCGCGGCCGTCCACCCCGGCCGCCCAGCCCGGCGAAGAGGCCCACCACCTGGGCGGCGTGCCCCAACTGCCGCCTCAGACCGCCGCCTTCGGGTGGCACGAGCCCCAACTGGTCGAGCACCCTGAAATCGTCCCCCTGGTACCAGAGTTCGGCCACCTTCCCGCCCTCGAAGCGCCACATGGTGATCTCGGTCAGCTCGATGTGCCGACCCGTGGCGGGCACCCCCGAGAGCAGCCCGCTGTGCACACCCGAGACCTCGCTCCGCAGGAACACCAGGTCGCCCTGGCCGAAGAGTTGGAGCACCCGGTGCCGCACTCCGCTCAGTGCCTCGTGCCGCTGCTCTGCGAGCCGCACAAAGCCCGCGGTGCCGAGTGGTGCTGCGGTTCCCGGCATATTGGCGACGAATCCGGTGCCGAAGTACTTGTCCACGGCGCCCGTCTCGCCCTGGTTCCACATGCGGTCGCTGACCTCGGCGACCATGGCGCACATCTCCTGGACGTCCATGGCTGTCCCTCCTGACTTCTCTGCTGTCACTCGTGGGAACGTCATGGAAGAGCGGCGGCCCAGGCGCCAAGTCCCACTGGCCGGCGCTGAGTTGGATACGCGACGCGGCCCTTGGTGGTACGCCGGGACCGGCGCATCGCCCTCACCCGGCCGCGCCCCCGGCCGCCCTCGACAGGAAGATCCCGCCGTCCGCGACCCGCACCTCGTAGGTGTCGATCGGGTCCATCGCCGGGAAGTCCAGAGCCGTCCCGGTGCGCAGGCAGAACCTGCTGAAATGCCAGGGGCACTCCACCGTGTCGCCCTCCAACTCGCCCTCGGAGAGCTTCGCCGACTCGTGCGAGCACTCGTCACGCACCGCACGGACCCCGTCATCGGTATGCGCGAGCAACACCTGGACCCCACCGAAGTCCACGCTCAGCAACTCTCCCTGCGGCACGTCCGCCAGCTTCGCCACACAGAGTTCTTCGTTGTCCACAGCTCTGTTCCTCTCGATCCACAGGACTCCGGCCGAAGCCACAGCCACCCTCTCCCTCCCGATCCGCGAAAAGGCGCCGTGGATACGCCCCGCCTGTGTGTTGCTCCTCGCCGTGTGAGTGGTGGCGTCTTGATGCTCCCGGGCGCGGATTCCATGACGGGGGCGGGGCTGATGGAAGAGCGTTCAGATCTGCGGGCGTCCGATGGTGAGCGGGATCAGGCAGTGGAGCGGTTGCAGGCCGCGGCGGGTGGAAGGGCGCCTCGATCAGGCGGAGTTGGACAGTCGGCTTGATACGGCCTTGGCCGCACGGACCCGGCAGGAGCTGGCGCGGCTTCTCGCGGACCTGCCCGTTCCCGTCGAAGAGTGACCTGCTCGCGGCCTGCCTGAAACGGCGTGACGGAATCGCGCGGGAGGCTCTCCACACCTACGCGGCCCGGCACGAGGACCCCGTCTCACGTGCGCTGGCCCCGTTCGACTTCCTGAACGACTGGTTCCTCCAACCCGGCTTCCACGGCTGCGTCTTCGCCGGCGCGTTCGGTGAAGCAGGTAGTGCCACCCTCGGCGTCAGTGAATCGGTCCGGACCCACAAACAGCACCTGCTGACCCTCTTCACCGACCTGGCCCGCCAGACCGGCGTCCCCGCCCCCGGACAGACCGGCCACCAACTGGCCGTCCTCTTCGACGGCGCGATGGCGATCGCCACCTTCACCCGCGACACCGACGCCGCACTCCACGCACGCCAGGCCACACACACCTCCTCACCACCCCCGACTGAACTCACTGACCCCCGCTCCTTCGGAGTCTCAGGCAGCAGGTTCGAGATCCTCCCCGAAACCGTGGAGTGCCAGGACTGCGGTGACCACAACCCGCTGCGCGACCCGGCCCGGAGACCAAAGGCGACGACGGGTGACGCAGAGGGCGGTGGGCACTCAGCACACACGCCCCCGCGATGTCCTCTGCCATCGATCCTTTTGCTCACGAACTGTGCGGAGCGGTAGCCCGGCCGCCGTCGCCGAGGGGCATGTGGCCACAGGAACGAACGCGGCGCTCGTCCCGGGTAGATCCCCGGCACGGGCGCTGTCATCGTCCCGTCATGCCAGCCGCCGTGCTCCTTGAAGTACACCAGCGCTGCTGGTAGTTCGCCTTCGGCGACGAGCTGGCCCACCGCGACAACGCCCTGTCAGGCGCCGACCGCCGCGGCGTTCTCGTCGACGCGGGCTCGCACCCAGGCGAGGAACGCCCGGACCTGCGGGCCGGGCAGGGGCAGTGCGGCGGCGCGAGGACGTTCGAAGGTGTGGACCGCGGCCTCGATCAGCGGACGGAAGTCCTCCTCCGCGGCGGCGACCTGCCCGGCCGCGTCGCGCTTGGCGAACCAGCGCCCGGTGCGGCAGTAGACCACGGAGCGGCAGCCGTTGAGGACCCGGTTGTCGGCGAGATGCCCCTCACCGTCGCCGTGCTCGCGCACCGAGGCCCGGATCGCGGTGTACAGGTCCGTCGGCCGGGGCGCCGCGATCAGCTCCGACGCGGGCGGACCGTACAGCGCAATCCCGTCCTGATGGGCCACGGAGCGGTCGATGACGTACCAGAACGACGGCGCCCCGGCCGTGTCGAAGGCGGCCCGGCCCGGCAGTTGAGCGCCAGTGTTGAGATCCAGCAGATAGCCGGCCTCCCCGGACGGGGCACGGGCGAAGTCCGCCGCGTAGACGACCAGTTCCAGCCCCGCCGCCGGGCACGGCAGCCGCCGGTGATCGAGGGCGTCGGCCAGTTCCCGCAGGGCCGCGGCCGGAGGCGGGCCCTCCACGACGACCGTGACGTCGATGTCACTGCGGCCGTGCCGGTAGTCGCCGAGCGCGAGGGAACCGACCGCGACCACTCCGGTCAGCCGGGGGCCGCACACCGCGCGCGTGCGGCGTACGAGCTCCGTCAGGTAGGGCCGCACCTCGGCAGGGACGGCACGAAACAGCTCGGTCCTGGCGCTCATCCGGCCAGTATGGAGCATCGCCGAGATGGCCTCCGGGGAGGATCGGAACGGCCAGGAGCGAGCACGGTCAGCCGGCGGTGTGCTGCCCCGGGATGCGGCCGGCGGCGCGGAGCTCCTGCAGGTCGGTGCACCGCGAATCCGGGAAGTCGTGATCTGTGTCGATGCTGTTGAGCGGGGAGATATACATCAGGCGTCCAAGGTCGCCACCCAGGACAACGGACGGCGCAGGTGCAGGGACACGGGGGCCGCCCCCGTCCATGCCTCGTTCTCCACCCCCGTGGACGTGATCTGCCGTGGATCCAAGAGCCATGGCAGGCAGCCCGATGGCACACCGACCACACCACCACCCACACCTTCCCCACCCCACCACCCCGCCCCACACCGGAACCGTCAACACCCCCAGAACCACACCGAGTTGAAGACACCGCAGACCGGCCCACCACACCCACGCTGCCCACGAGTCCGGAGCCGGAGACGCTCTCCCCCCAGCCGCCCGCACCTCCGAAATCGTCCCCGAGCGCCGCGGAACCGGCCGACGGGACCGAGCAGCAGCCCGCACCCGAACCATCGCGGCCGGACGAACCAGGTGCCGTTTCGAGGATCTTCAGAACCGTGATTCTCGCCTCGGAATGCTGGTCACGGTCTACCACGATCCGGCCGGACCGCAGTGGGAAGGTGGAACTGGGCGGCACCGACAACATGCACCTCTACATCTGCCCGAATTATCCGGAGTATCCGCACACCGACCTGATGCAATGAGCTTCCTGGAGGAGAGAGCAATATGACTGCTTCACGGGCCGCGCTGACGCGGGACGGTCTACGGGTGAAGATTCTTGTGCAGAAGGTGCGGCTGGCAGGCACGGAATACCGGGTGATCAAGCCGGCCACACCACTGAAGAACGGGGCGCTGCACAAGCCGGGCAGACATTACGAGTTGTACGTGGACCTACGGACGGCAGACGCATCGGCGCCCTGTGGCTGCTGGCGGCACGGTCGCCGCATTCGTTGGTCTATCTGCCGATGCGGAGTACCGCGGCCAGACCCATTTTCGAAGGGGAGGACAGACAGCAGCACGATCTCGTACTGGCCCCGCGCACCGTGCAGTTGCGGCCTTCGCGCTGGAAGCGAATCCGGGAGCGGTTGAGTACGGGGAACGCTGACCGGGAACTCCGTACCGTCAGTGTGCCGGAGCGGGACCTCCCCGACCTTGATGCCGACTTCTACATTCCGGACGACCCGAAGGCGGCGAACCAGTACCTCCTCCAAAAGGACGTCTACGCTGGAACGCTACTGCTGACCGGCGGGCCCGGGGCCTTCCGGAACGGAGCCAAAGACATATTCGCCGTCACGAAGTACGGGCCGCCAAAAGCCGCCACCAACCTCTACATTCCGGGCTCCTGCAATTATCACGTCTGCCGCTCCATGTACGACTGGAACTTCGACCCCCCGAAATTGCGTGACTGGGAACAACTGTATGTGGAGTTCTGTCCACAGTGGTCGAGATGAGGCATTCGTTTCCCCTGTTCGGGGGAAATGCTCTGAGGCCGCATAGAAGAGTGAGCGGGCGTAGGCAGCGGTCAGTGGTTTCCAACCGCAGCCGGAACTTTCCGCCGCCGACTACGAGGAACTCTGCGGGCCGTCTGCAGCTGCCGAAGCAGCCTCCGGCACCGCCGGCTGAGTCACCAAAACCTCAACTCGCAGAACTCCGTTCGAGCAGACAGGGGCCTAGCGACTCCGCTCTCCGCTACGAGTCACCAGCGCATACCCAACTCGTCGAGGTCGTTGTGCCGTTGAGGGGTGAGTGTGTGGGCTCGTCGTCGTGTGTTTGGCTGGACCTCTGCTCGCTGGGCTTCCTCGGCCGGTTCTAAGGGCTGTCCCGTAACTGCTGGTCGTCACTGGGGAGCGACGTGCAGGTCCCGGATGTACCAGTCGAACCGTGTGCCGTCCTTGCCGTGCGGC
>NZ_JBHVRR010000039.1:0-53120 GCF_042885635.1 Streptomyces sp. NPDC058045
GGGCCCTTCCACCGCGGGTGGGCCCACGCCGGTGTGGGGGTGGCCCACCGGGCGGTCCCTGACGGCCCCTACGCTGTTGCCCACTCCAGCCCAAGGTCCGCCAGCGCCTGGAGAAACCCGTCCTCAAGCGGCTCTGTGTGAGCCCTGGGCACCCTCACAACGCCACCCCGTTGAAGCCCCCTTTGAACAAACCCCAACATCACCGATCCTGCTACCAGCGCATGTCGAGTTGGTTGAGGTCGTGGCGTCGCTCTGCGGTGAGCTTCTCGGCGCGCCTGCGTGTGTTGGTGGTCCACATACCGAGGGCGACCGGGACAGTGCCGTCGGGGGTGGTTTCGCGTCCGGTGGCGGCGGGTCCGGCCATCTCGACGGGTACCTGCTCGATGTGTTTGCGGGGTACGTTCAGGTGTCCTTCCCTTGCGTGGAATTGTCGTGCGGCAGCAAGGTTGAGGGCCCATTTGTCGTCCTGGGTCCGTTTCACGGGCCGAGCCGCCGCCCGCTCTGCTTTCCCGGCCGGTTCCAGGCCGAGGACGTTCTCCAGTAGCCATACTTGCGCCGGAAGCAGCTCCTCCCACCCACGCTGCTGTGCCTGTACCCAGCGTCCCAAGTCCTCGCCGTGGACGACGACTTCACCTACCGCGGTCGGTACCGCGCCGCCGCCGCGGACGTGCGCCTGGAGGAGTCGGAAGGCGCGTTGCCAGCCCACATCCCATGCCGGGCACCAACCGGGGTCGATGTCCTCCAGCGCCCGCCGCCGCGCGTCCGGGAGTGCGCCGGCGGCGGAGCCGGCGGGTAGGCCGGCTTCGCGCCGGGCTTCGATCTGGTCGGCGCGTTTGGCCGCGGCCCGCTGTGCTTTGGCCCAGTTCCCGACCGGGTATCCGCCCCATACCGCGGTCGCCGGCGGGAGGAAGTGCCCGTGCTCAGCCGCCCACTCCCGGGCCGCGGCAAGGCCTTCTTCGAAGGCGAGGTCCTGGTGCGACCACACCATCCCCAGCGCGTCCAGCTCGGCGGTCCGCGCGGCGTCGACGAGCCCGGCCTTGCGGGCCTTGCGCTGCGTCGCCAGCCACCTCCCGAGCGGAAACCCCGCCGGTGACCACTCTTCGGGTGTCACGATGTCGTAGGGGACCCGGAGTTGCTCGGCGCCGGTCTCTTTCACGTACCGGGCTGCGGCCTCGATGCCGCGCCGCCAGTACTCGTTCGCCGGCTCCAGCACCCGCAACCTGACGAACCGTGCGAGCTGCGCCGGATCCCTCGGCGAGGAGAACTTCAGCAATTCCCGCGCCCCAGCACTCACCACCTCCACCAGGCCGCCCTCACCCTCACCCTCGTTCAGGGCCTCGGCGCCACCCTGAAATGCCTGCGCCCCATCCACATCCTCGGCTCCACCGGTGTCTTCGTCGGTCCAACTGCCGCTGCGGGCTCGGGAGTCGGCGAGGGCTTCGATGGTCTCCGTGTCGTGTGCACGGAGCGCGGAACGCACCTTTGCAAGGCCCTGGTATGCCCCGGAGGACAGCATGTCCTCGGGATTCTCGTCTTCTCCGAGGAATACGGGAACGATGAGAGAGGCGACTTTCCCTTCCCTGGGCCGCATTCTCAGTGCACGCCCGACCATTTGGACGATGTCGACCATCGACCCGCGTACATCGCAGAAGGCGACCGAATCCGCGATCGTGTCGACGCCTTCTCCGAGGACCTTTACCGAGGCCAGTACCCGCAAGGTGGCGGGCAGCAACTCGGGCTCGACTTCGCCCGGCCCCTGGTCCTCGATGACGTCGGAGTCGAACTCCTTCAGCACCGCCCGCCGACGGGCGGGCGGGTGGTCCCCGTACATCCAGCTCGCCCACACCCGCTTCGGGTCCGGGTAGGTCCGCGGGTCCTGCTCCCACAGCCGCGCAGCCACGTCCCCGACCCCTTCGGCCATGGCCTCGGCCTCGGCAACGCGCGAGTGGAACGTGAGTACCTTCCGCAGGTTCTCCTGCGCGGCCGCAGTCAATACACCGGCCTGCAACGCGGCCAGCCGCGCCCCGTGCACCCGCTCCGTACCCGTGCCCAACTGGGCCCGTCGTCCGTACTCGGGGTCGCGGATGTCGACGCACACCACCTGATACGGCGCAACCAGCCCCCGCCCGACCGCCTCCGACAACGTCAGCTTGTACGCGACGGGCCCGAACACGGGAGAGTCCTCGCTCATGCTCGCCACCAGCCGCGGCACCTCACCACTCCGTAGTCCCGGGGCGGCTTCCCACACCCGCGGTGTGGCGGTCATGTACAGCCGGCGCGCCGCGGGGATCTTCTGCTGGTCGTGCACGGTGGCCCATGGCTTGAGGCCGTCCCCGCTGGTGCGGTGCGCCTCATCAACCACCACCAGGTCCCACGCGGCAAGGCCAGCCGCGTGTGCCTGCTGGAGGACACCCACCGAGGCGTACGTCCCGAACACCGTCACCGTGAGCACACAGACAGTGGCCAGTTGAGCAGGCGAGAGACCCGGACGCCCGTCTCGCGGATACCAGTCGGCGAAGTCCTCGTCGCACCACAGCCCATCGAGGCGGTCACGTACCCATATCGCCGTCGTGCCGTCCGGGTTGCTCGCCCGCGCAACCTGCGCAGTCAGAGACGGGACCTGCTCACCGGAACGGGGACGAAGGGACAACGAGCACCTCGACAGCTGCATCGGACGGCGGAACTACCCGAGCATGCCCGTCGATCTTGCTGCCGCACCGGGAAACTCCAAGATCCCCGACAGAGTCAAGCTCAGTGCGTGTTTTCCAACCCTGGTAGTGATGCCGTTCGGCTGTCTGACGTGTGTGACCGTGGCCAACTGGACTGTCAGTGCTGACAGTTAGGGTGCCCCACATGACTGATGATCGAATGATGCGTCGCTTCTCCGGCCACTCCCACGCCGGCGCACACGAGACCACGCCTGTGCTTGAGCTGGACGGTGCTCTCGTTACGGTCAGTATTGACGATGACGGAACGCTGTGGACTTGCGACCTGCTCGGTGGTGAATGCGCCAAGCGTGACCTGGAACTCGACGCCGCTGGCCCAGAGGACGACTGGTACTTCGAGAACATGTGGGACGAGGACGACCCTGACGAGGACGAGAGGCCAAGGCTCGAAGCGGACGCCTATGAGATCGCCTCTGCCTTGAGGGTGGCGCATCTGGACGGGCGTCCAGTAGTGGTGACCGGCGGCGGCCGGTTCGACCTTTCCCATCCCGACCTTGAAATGACGTCCGGGGCTGTGCGTGTGTGGGATCTGCGTACTGGTCGCAAGGTGGGGACCACGCTGACCGGTCACGCGCTGGGCGTAGCCTCGCTGACCACCGTGGCGTCCGACCAGGGGTTGATCGCTGTCAGCAGCTGCGAAGCAGGCACTCTGCTGGCCTGGGATTTGACCCATGGTGGCAAACGCATCGCGGAGATCGAGGGCGATCACAACGGAGGGATGGGGGCTGGTCTCGTCGATGGTCGGCCGGTCGCCGTCACAGGGGGCGGCAACGGTTTCCTTCAGGCTTGGGACCTTCTCACCGGTGTGCAGATCGGCAAGAACCTGACCGGTGGTGCCGAGTCCGTGTGGGCTATCACGATCACCGAAGTGAACGGCCGGATGATGGTGGTGGCTGGCGACGATAGTAGGGCGCTGCGCAGGTGGGACCTCACCACGCAGGAACCGATCGGAGCGCCGATGACCGGTCACACCGACGGGATTCAGACCCTGGGAACTGCGACGGTCGCCGGTCGCGCGATCGTCGTGACCGGAAGCGATGACGGCACGACCCGTGTGTGGGACTTGGCCAGTGGCCGGCAGATCGGAGACCCGTTCACCGACCACCGTCTCCAGATGGTTACCGAGACAGCAGGAACTCCCGTTGCCGTTACCGCCTCTGAGGACGGCATCCACGTGTAGGACCTCACTCTGGCCACCCGTTAGCCCGGGCACTCCTGTTCCAGGCGTCTCGGACACCACGACTCGTCGGGTAGCGATGGAGTGTTCAGCCGGAATTCACCGTCGTCCGGCGGCTTCAGGGCTGCCGGACTTCGGGTGAGGCGCCGAGTAGCAGAAGCGTCGTCAGGGGCCGGCTGGCGCTGGTTTCCTCGGCCAGCTGGGGGTGGCGCCCTTCCGGGCCAGGCGCCTGGTCATGGCACGACCTCGATCTCCGCGACACGATCGGCCCCGGCCACGGCCGAATGATCCTCCGCCACGCCGCCCCCGCCCTCCGGGCTACTTGGGCAGCCCGCCTCAACTCCGGGGCCCTGGTGGGCATCGCCGCGACCGAGCGGCACGGCGGCAGCCGACTGACCGAGATCACCACCCGCCTCACGCCGCACGCTGATGGCTGGCGCCTTACCGGCGAGAAGTGCTGGGTCTCCCGCCTGAAGGAATCCGCAGCCTTCGTCGTATTCGGAAAGGACCCCGGCGGGCGCATCCAAGCAGCCGTCGTACCCGCCGAGTCAGAGGGTGTCACCCGATTTCCCGAAAACCCCTCCGGACTCGGCGGATGGGCCTGGGGAACACTCCAACTCCAAGACGTCGCAATCCCCAAGGACAACATTCTCACCACACCCGAAGGCGACGGCGAACGCATCTGACAAATCCGCTAGCGATCACTAGATAGATGATGCTCTGAGCTGGGGATCTAGTGATCGTTACAGGATTTCTTGCTGTGGCGTAGTGGGGTTCTGAGCTGGGGCTTCCGAGGAGGCGTTGGGATCCGGAGAGGTCCCGAGGTGCAGGTCTAGTGATCGTCTCGGAATGTAGTGATCGACGCAGGATTTTTTTAATGGCTGCGTGGTCCGGGTAGCTCGGTTTGTGCTGGTCAGGGATTGGTCTGGCGGATCGGGGCTCGGGCACCGGGTCTGGCGGTGAGGCGGGAGCAGTAGTTCTCGGGGATGGCAAAGTGGATCTCCGGCAAACGGCTGAGGTCCTACCACCTGAGCCGTGAACAGCTCGACGCACTTGAGGCGCTGGACATGCGCTGGTCACACACGGTGGCATGAACCCCAGCTCTGCTACGCGATCACCGCGCGCCTGCTCGGGCCCTCTGGTGGAGCTCATCCGTGCCGACACCTCGCCCGCGCCGACGCCTGCCGCGACACACGGCGGACCCGCAGCCGGACTGTGACCCTGCAAGATCCCAACGGCATTGCAGCCAGGGCGCGTTGGTACGTGCCGTATGCGCCACACCTGCTTCCGGCAGTCCGGGGCACCGGACCGGGTGAGAGGTGGACACCGCCTTCACCACCAGTACATCGGAGGAATCGCTGACGCTGCTGTATCCGATTACTGCGTCGGCGAGGAGGAAGACGTGAGAGGGAAGAATCCGAAGCGCTGGCCGTGAGCTTCGCGGCTGAACATGTAGACCTGCGCCTGATCGAGGATGTCCGACGGCGGGTCGGTGTTCTCCACGACGATGGCCTGGCCATGGAAGGCGTTGAGCAGATGCCGGTAGAAGTGCCGGGGCACGCTCTGGCGCAGATCCGCCTCCCGCACCCCGGGTTCCCGGAAGGTGACCAGGGGAGAGTCCAGCACAATGAAGCCGGGATGGCTGCGCCGTTGCTCCAGGCAGTAGTCGGCCAGAGCTGTGGTGAAGGCGGCGTGCAGGACGGCGCGCATGCCCTTGCCGTGGCCGGAACGGGACCTGTCGCCCACATACAGCTCCGCCGTGTACTGGTCGTAGGTCACCTCCTCCTCCCGCCGTACCTGCCAGGCATCCAGCGTCCGCTCGACAGTGCGATCGAAGCCGGTCAGCGTGGCGGGCGGGATGCCGCGGCTGGGCTGCCCGCCCGGCTGGGCCTCTTCGGAGACCAGTTGCGCTCTGACGTCTTCCAGTTCCTCGATCCGTGCGTGCAGGCCGAGTTCGTTCTCCAGGCGAGAGCGGGCGGCCATCACCTCGGCCACCTCGTCCTGTAGGGGGTTGAGTTCCTCGCGTTCGATGCGGGTGATCTCGGCGTCCGCCTGCTCGGCCAAGGCGGCTTGCGCGGCCTGGTCTTCGGCCACGTACTCGCGCTGAGAGCGCAGGTCGTCGATGGTGAGCAGCAGGTCGGCAAGGAGCGTGCGGGTCTTGGTGCTTTCAGCGGTGACGGCCTGGTGTAGGGCGGTGGTTTCCATGGCGTCGTGACCGGCTTGCTGGTGGTGGGGCTCTGCGCCGCAGAACACGCACGGGCCGCTGCGGAAGTAGCCGAGCAGGCTGCCGGCCTCGCTGACCATGCCCAGGCGGGCCAGGTCGGACTCGTACTGGGCGCGCAGCAGCTCGAATCGGCCCAGCAGGTCATCCGTCTCTGCCAGGCGCTGCGCGTAGCGGGCCAGCGCCACGGACAGGGTCGCGCGGTCGGAGGCCGCCTGCGCGTGGCGGCGGGTGACGTCCCGCAGCGACTCGGCACGGGTGTCTTGATGCTCCAGCAGCCGTCGCAGCTGTTGCTGCAACTGACTCTGGTTGGCCTCGCGCGAGGCCAACTGCCGCTGCAGCCCCAGAATCAGCTCGTCCAGCAGGCTGATCTTGCCTTTGTGGACGCGGCGCTGTGCCTGGTTGAGGCGGCTGGGTGAGACCTGCTCTCCCTCCCCGGTGAGCAGGAGCTTCAGAGCCGACTTGTGCGCGGTCTGGCCGCTGGTGCCCGAGGAGGTGCGCAGGACGGGGGAGACCTTCGAGACCATGCGGGTCTCGCTGATCAGGCACAGGTGCAGCAGGTCCCGGAAGCCGGCGAGTTTGGTCCCCCCGGAGTCGTTGGTGGCCAGCAGCGAGCCGTCGAGCCCGATGCGCTCCAGCAGGTAACGGGATAGGTTCTTGGTGGTCCGGGGGCTGTGCTGGGCGGAGAGCACCAGGTCCGGCGACCGGTAGACGAGGTCGCGGATATCGTCCTCGAAGACGCTGACCCGCCCGGACTGAGGCGCTCGCATCAGGGTGATGACCGATGTGTCGGGCAAGGCGATGCCCAGCAGGATCTGCGAGTAGCCCTCGGCCTCGGGGATGAGGTTCAGCTTGCGGGCGCCGAGCATGTAGTCGATCGACTCGGTGACGAAGGACTTGCCGGTGTCCGAGGCGCCGTAGACGATCGTCAGGCGGGGATCGAAGTCCACGCGGGCCGTCTCTCGGCCCATGCCGGCGTAGGTCAGATGCAGCAGGCGCAGCTCAGTCATCATCGCCTTCCTGGCGCGGCAGACGGCTCTCGAACGTCTCCATCCACCGCTGTGTGATGTCGTCTGTGGCGGCACGGCTGTCCGCCGGGACGCGGTGATGGAAGGCCAGCGCCCACTGCGCCCGCTCTCGCAGGGCTCCGACATATGGGGCCTCAAGCAGGTCGAGGAAGCCCGGGCCTTCCTCGCTCGCCCGGTACATCAGCCCGCTGTCGTCCGCCTGCACGTCGGCCAGCCCCGCGCGCATCAGCACCACCAGTCCCTGCTCGAGTAGCTGGCGCTTCATGGCCAGTTCGCCCGGGCCGGCCGGCAGTGACGGGTGCACACTGGGCGGCCCGTCCATCTCGCCGCTGTGCAGCATCGCGTAATCCAGATACACCAGTTGAGCCAGGTCCAGCGGCCGGGGAAAGGAGGTTGCGAGCAGCACCAGAGCGCGCACACCGACCTCCAGCGGGCTGTTGAGCGCTCTCACGTCTCCTCCTCGACCCAGGTCAGCCGGTCGTCGTTGGCGAGCTGGTGACAGATGCCCATGCGGTCAACAGGCTCCACCACGTGGACCAGGACGTTCGTTCCCAGCTGCATGTCGCGTGCCGCGTCCTGCACCGCGTTGAGCCGGTCGAATCCGGTGGCGAAGTCCCGCCAGGTCACGTTGACGACACCGTCGTAGACGTTCTTCTGCAGCGATTCGAAGGTGCCCTCCGGCACGCTGTCACGGGCGAACACCCGCAGTTGCTCGGCGCAGTAGAAGGCTTCCCGCTGGTGCTGCAGGTGAGGGCCCGCCTTGGAATGCGTGCGCACCTGCCCCATCGCTCCAGGGTCACAGCCCCACTTCTCCTGGTAGACGTCCAGGAGCTTTTGGATGTACCGGGTTTCCACCGGTGTGTGCTCCGGCGGGGGCGCCTGACGGGCCTCGCGGTCCGGCAGCCGCGTGCCGAACCTGCGCACGTGATACGGCGTGGTGGCGTGCTGCTCGAGGATCCGGTCGAGATTGGCCGCCTCGAAGCGGGCGAAGTCCGTCTCCCGGGCCAGCTCCAGCGCCGCTCCGAGCGGATCTGCGCCGTACTCCGCGGTCAGCCGGTCGGCGCCCTTGGCGGCCCAGTCGAGGAACGACTCCTTCAGCTCCGCGGGCTTGGCCAGCAGTTGCGTGAGTGAGGCGCCGATCCTGGGTGCCACGAAGACGTAACGCTCGGGCAGCGTGCGGTACTTGCCGCCGGCCACCACTGCGATGATCTTCAGTATCTCGGCATAGGCAATGGCCGGGGTGAGCGCCTTCTCGTAGTGCTTGCACTGATAGCAGTGCCACCGGTGGTCCGTCCGGTGCGCTGTGAGGAACGCGGCGACATCGGCGCCACCGTCGTGGGCGCCGCCCAGCTGCTTCACGTCCACGTATTCGTCCTCCTGCAGCGCCAGCAGCCACTCGTAGACGAACTCCTCGAACTGAGTCGGCGAGTGATGCGTAAGGATCTGCTTGGGCGTCATCGCGGGGCCTGTCGCCATCATGGGGGACAGCACTGTCACTGGGACCTGCGACGGCTTCGGGACGTCGGAGAACAGCGGCTCGGCGGAGCCGTCGGGTGAACTCATGCATCCCCCGTCGCATGATCATGATCGTTGCCCAGAGCACGTTCCTACCATTGCCCGCCGCGCCCCGAAAGCGTGCATTCCGCCAATCAGGACCCGTGTGGCCGAGCTGTGGGCAATGCGCGGCATCTCGGGGTGAGGGGCTGACGGCGAAGCCCCTGCGCATGGCGTCCGGTGCCCCCGCCCGGGAGCCTTCCGCTGCCGGGTGGATCCTCAACCGGCCTGTCACGCACCGACGGCTCCCCGGCGGCTGTGCCGCGGAAGGCGCTGGTTGCTCCGGGTGCGCCGCATGCGCTCGCGACAACAGCGATGATGGAAAGGCTGTGTGACATCAGGTACACGGCCGGCCGGCATGCTGCTCGGCGCCCTGAACTCTGACAGGTGCCTGCGGCCGCAGACCTGAGCGCCGCCGCATGCTGCCGACGGGCCCGGAAGGAACGGCAGACGCGACACTACGGCAAGCGCACCGTCAACCACCAAAGCAGCGGGTCTGCACCGGACGCCCGCTGATGGCCCGCGGTTCGTTTCAGTAGCGGAGCTGGGCTGTCGCGGCGTCGATCTCCTTCATGGTGATGTTTTCGCTGCCGCTGCGGATCGCGATGACGGCGGCGGTGGAGATGACGTAGGTGAGGGCTTTGAAGTAGCCGCCAGTGCGCCGGTGCAGCTCGGCGGCGTGCTGGCTCAGGGCGTTTTCCTCGAGTCGGTACAGGCTCAGGTCGGCTTCGAAACTTGCCAGTACGCGCCGGAACATCTCCTGTTCCTCTCTCTTGGCGCCCAGGGGCAGGGGGTGCAGCCAGGTCACCGGCAGCAGCGCGGTGGGTGAGGGCGAGACGGGTTGGGCTGGCTGTCCCGCCTGCTCGAGCCGTACCCGGTTCTCCTCGCTGACCCGGGTCAGCTCTCCGGCCAGGATGCTGGCCTGGTGCAGACGGTGGCTGGCGCCGGTGCCGCAGAAGACGATGGAGATGCCCAGCTTGTCGCGCAGGTAGTCGAAGTAGGGCAGCACGCTCGCCAGGTGCTGCGGCGAGGCGCGGTTGATGTCGTCGATGAGCAGCAGACGGGTCTGCGCCGTCTCCAGGACGTAGTTGACCGACAGGGTCACGTCCTGGTGCCTGCGCATATCCAGGACTTCCGCGAGATTCTTCGGCTCGGGGTTGAGGCCCAGGTAGGAGCCGATCTCCCAGATCCAGTTCACCCTCGCCTCCGGGTCTGCAGGGGTGGTGATGTGCACCACCGGAATCGTGTTCTGGCGCCTGCCGCCCATGGCGGCTTCGATCTCCTGCTGGGCGGTGCGCCCGATCGCCCGCAGCAGGCAGGTCTTGCCGGTGCCCGGGGGCCCGTCGATGACATGGTCCATCAGGCCCTCACGGCTCCCGCTGTTGCGGTGGACCGCCTCGACGACCATCTCCTGTATGCGGGTCATCGCGTCGGTGGGCACCATTCGCAGATGCCGGTGGTAGGCGATGGCCCGTTCGTCCGTCTTCCTGCCCGCGGTGGGAGTGCTGCCCGCCGCCAGGAGGGGCGGGCTCACCTCCTCGTCGACGAAGTGGGTCCAGCCGGTGAGCTGGAACAGCGGCAGAGGCCGCATCGGGGTGTCCTTTAGCTGCTGACGCAGGCGGGCTTCACGTTTGTCACGCAGTTCGACGGATGCCTTCATCACGCTTCTCTCTCATCGTGGTTCCTGCCTCGACACCGGCAGACCGGCTTGGGGCCGGAGAACGCGCGTCCCGCCCCCCGAGGCTGGCCTGCGGCTGCGTCGTTCACGGCCCCTGCCCCAGGTCGTCACATCTCCCGTACGTCGTCCTCGGCCTCGTCGTCACTGTCCGGATCGAGGTCGTCGAGGAGCTCCGCCTCGACGACCTCGTATGCAGCTGCCGTTACTTCGGCCGTGGGGGCCTGCGGCCCGCTGCCGTCGCCGTCGTCGGGGAAGAGCCCTGCCAGCGGATGCGGAGTTTGCCCGCTGTCCGGCGGCCGGTCCGCGCCGCCGGTGCCTGCGGGCAGCGCCGGCGGGGCGGATGCGGGCGGGGGCGCCATGGGGGAGATGGGCAGCGCCGGGTAGGGCCGCAGGGTCGACAGGTCGAACTCCTCCAGATCCGCGTATGGGTCCTGGGACGGTTGTTCGGTCTCCAACTCCAGACCCTGGAAGGGCGGTTCGGCCTCGGTGCGCTTGGGTGGCGGTCTGCGACTGCGCCGTCGCCGGTCGCGCTGCGCCAGTGACAGGGCGATCGCCTCTTCGTCCTGTTCGCTGCCGCCGGCCGCGCGGTGCTGCTCGGCGTGCTCCTGCCACATGTCCGCGGTCCACGGATCGTGCAGCAGGTGCCGGAGCCGGAAATCGCAGGTCACCCAGGTGTCGGCCGTGTGGTCGTACAGCCACACCCGCTCGGGGCGGTAGGGGTTGAAGCGGCATTCCCACTGCTTCTCCCGGCCGGGCAGCTTCGAGCCGCCGCGCAGGAGGATCTCCCGGTAGTGGGCGGCGTCCTGCGCGACGGGCTGATAGGTCCGGTAGTTGATCATGAAGCCGCCCGTGCCGGGGATGACCCACCGCGACAGCAGGAAGAAGCGGTTCTGGGCGGGGGAGAGCGGCATGGGGCGGTAGCCGCTGCGGGCCACCTGGAGGGCGTACATGTCGTTGGGGGACAGCACGACGCCTGGCCGGAACGGATCGCGCAGTCCCGCGTCGGGGGTCTGCTGGTACTCCAGGCCACCCACTCCTGGGCCATCTGCTGGAGTTCGGCAATCGTGTACAGCGGCATCCGCTCGATACCGCGGCCTCGTTTCCTGTGGCTGCGGCCCTGCCAGCCGTGCTGCACGTACTGGCTGAAGCGGTGCGCGAGAGTGGTGAAAGAGTGCTCGACGAGCGATTTGTCGGGCGCGGTTCTCTTGCGCGCCGGGCGGCGGGCAATGCGCAGCCGGTCGCAGACCTCGGTGAAATGCGCGCTGACATAGGGGCTGCCCTGGTCGTAGATGATCAGTTCGGGGCGGATGACCGGGCGGGCGGCGGTCGCCTCGGTGAACCGATCGTCCGCCGCGCGCAGCGCCCCGAAAGGCAGGGTGGAGGCGGCGGCCGCGCTCAGCGGGTCCCAGCCCGGCATCACCGGCCAGGGCGCGAAGACCTGGGCCAGCATCAGGGTGAGGTCGATCGCCCGGGTCGACTGACCTGCCTGTCCGCTCTTGGCGTCCCGGGGACGGCTGGGCGTGATCATCAGTGCGCACATGCTGTGACTGGCCACGTCGATCAGCGAGGTCATCTCCGTGGCGGTGGGCCGGCCGTCGTCGCCGCGGGCCAGGATCCGCAGCGGTGTGGTGTCGACCTGGGTCACCTGCCCCGGCCGCAGTACGGCCTCGCGCCCGCCGTGGGGCAGGGGCGGGGTGGAGGCCAGGGCGGCCCGGGCCCGTGTCGGCTGGTCCAGGATGTCGGCCAGGCCGGACTCCTTCATCCGAAGGTAGAAGGTGGAACGGGAGGGCAGCAGAGCCGCCACGGCAGCCGGGTCGCCCAGCTCCTCGTCGTAGCGCGAGTGCAGCAGGTCCTCGACCTCCTCGCGGATCAGCTCGATGGTCACGTCCGACGCGTGCGCGCGCCGGGCCACCACCTCCTGCATGGCGGCCAGGCACCGCGGGTCGGTGAAGCCCCCCGGCCGTCCCTCCCGGGGCCGAGGCAACAGGACGGCCGGGTTCTCCCCGGCCGCTTTCCACTTGCGCCGCTTGTCGGCGAGGGTGTGGGCGGAGCAGCGGACGCCGTCGGCGGCCAGCCGCGACGACATCGCGGCGCACCGCTGGGCCAGTGTCGTTCCCGGCCCGAATCCCCGCTCATGCTCACTCCTGCCCGGCGTCAGCCCGGTGTCGATCTCCACCATGCGCGCCTGCCACAGCGCGGCCTCCTCCCGCCCCTCTTGCCGCCCCCACCCGCCGAGGGCCACGCCGTCCGTGATCGGTGCCCCACCGCCGCTGACGACGGCGAAGTCCTCCGCGCCCACCAGCCACCGGTACGACACCGCCCGGGGCACCTCCTGGCCGCAGCCCTGCGGCACCAGCGTGACCTGCGCCCCCTGCCACGCCACCACCTCCCACTCGCGCCCCTGCCAGCGCACCTCCGCCCCGATGGACAGCGACCCTGCAAGCCGACCCTCACCCGACCCCTCCATGCGCCCCCCTTCCGGTCCTTCAGGCCGTCCAGGCCATGACGTCGGGCAGCAGCGGCTGCGCGATATCGAACAGCAGCCGCCGCTGCCACAGCATCCGGTAAGCAAGATCAAGACCCGTCAGCTCGTCCAGCCCGCTCGCCGCCACCCCCGCCCGCAGCCCCGCCGGCTCCCTGAACGCCTCCAGCAGCGCCCGCCCTTGACCTTCCTGGTCGCCTGCGGGGAACCGGTAGCCGGCCAGCCACCCCAGATTGCGTCCACGCAGCCCCGCCGGCTCACGCACCTGCCGCACCCGCCACCCGGCCGCCCGGGCTACCGCCTGCAGCACCCGCAGCTTTGCCTCGGGCAGGCTCTGCGCGCCGGTCGGCTTCAGTACCAGCACCTCGCGCACACCCGCGGCCGTGCGCGCCACGAAATCCGGGCGCCAGCGGCGCTTCCTGCCTCGCTCCTGCCATCGCAACTCCACCGGGTTGGCGCTGAACGCCACCCAGGCCGGATCGAAGTCCAACTCCAGCGCCAGTCGCCACTGCCGCAGGCTGCCGCACACCACGGTCTGCTCCCGCGTCGCCACCGGCCAGTACGTGATGATGCCTTTGCGACCCCGGTAGGGCACTGGCTCGCTGACCGGCCCGAACTCCTCCAGCGCCAGCCCGCGCAGCACGGCCGCACCGCCCGCACATACCGGCCCGCTCGACCTGCGGTACAGCGCCACCACGTCCCGGCCTGCGTCCACCGCATGCTCTGCCGGCAATGCCCCAGGGTCCTGCATCGGCCCGCACGCCTGCACGGGCGGTCCGGCGAGAGCGCCTCCGGCTGCTCCGGGCCCCCTGCCGGGCGTGCTGCCCGCAGGCCGCCTGGCCCGGCCGCCAGGACTCACACCCCGCACGCGGGCTGTCCCAGTTGCCAGGGCAGGCACGACGCGGCCCCCAGCACCTCGGTGGGCTGTGCCACCTGCGCATGCCCCGGCGACAGCCGCAGCCCCAGCGGTACGCCCGCATACGTCGGCCTGCGGCTACGGTCGTCGGTGCCCTCCGGCGCCGCGGCGGCGGGGACGCTATGCCGCTGCAGCCAGTCCATCAACGCCCAACGGCCGATGGGGAAGTCGACGCCCCACTGGTCCATCAGCTCCCGCATCTGATCCATCCACCGGGTGCGGGCCCGCCCGTCGCGCCTGTCGGCGTGCTCGAAGGAGGCCAGGCGGATGGCCACGGCCGCAGCCTCCGGCATCAGCACCAGCGGCGCCGCAGGCACCGCGTGTCCTCCAAGTCCCGCGTCCCGCGCCCGCTGCACCCAGCGCGGGGTATCCGGCAGGTGTGTCCACCAGTGCACCGTGATCTGGAAGGCGTCGGCGAACAACTCCTGCCCTACCGACCCATAACGCCGGTACAAGGCCTCGCGCTCCCGGTGGGCTGCGATGGCCTCCGGCAGCAGTTTCAGCGACAGCCCCCGCCTCCCCCCGGTGGCGTCGCTGTCGGTGAACCGAAGATGCTCCAAACAGACCCGCCACCGGTCAGGGCTAACCATCCACACCGTCTCGTGCACCCCGCCGACCGCGGCGCACGTCCCGCACAGCGGCACCAGATGCCCCTGGCGCGGCAGCCACGGCCACGTCCACACCGGATCCGTACCGGCGCTCGGCTCCAGAAGATGAGCGGCCGTGCTCGGCAGCTCATCTTGCAGCGCACGGACCGTGCTCTCACACAGCACCGCCAGGTACTCAAGCCCCAGCTCGTTGACGTACATCTCGGTGGTGGAGGGGTAGGCCCGCACCCGCGCCGGATCCCGCGAGGCCTGCCCGAAGCCCACCCGTTCCAGCAACTCCTCCAGATGAAGTCCCTGACCGTGTGCCAGCCGGCTGACGTAACTGCCGGTCGATTCCCCCCGCACCGGCGGCACATGAACCGGTAGCGGCTGGCGAGGACCGAACGGCCATGCCACAGCCGCCTGTTCACCCACCCCTGCCCCCTTCCTGATTGCTGATGGCGGCCGCCATCAGCAGCCCGGCGCCTGCCATGCTGCGCCGCCGCCACGCCGTCGAATCCTCCACCCCGGTCGAATACGCCAGAAAGGATGAACTGGACCCGAAAGGAAAACCGTTCGCCCTCACCCGCGCTGACCACGAGATTCCCGGTACATGATCACGAGGGGGGAGGCCGATGCTCGGGTCCGTATCCGAAGACCAGCTCACCGAAGACCAGGATGACCCGTTCGTCACCCCGCTGCGTGGCCATCAGGCCATCGCCGTCCGCAGCACGGTCTCCGCGTTCCTCGACCACCACGCCCGCGTCAGCGTCGTGATGGCCACGGGCACCGGCAAGACCCACGTGGCCCTCCACGTCGCCCACCGCATCACCCCGCACGGCAACCTGATCCTCTTCGCCCCCAACATCCAACTGCTCTACCAAACCGCACAGGTCTGGCATCGCGAGGGCCGCCGCGGGCTGTACCTGACCATCTGCAGTCAGGACGGCGTCGGCACGGTGCCCGACGGTCTCCTGCGCGTCACCTCGGCCGAGGAACTGGCCCACCACGCTGCCCGGGCAGCAGCTTTCGGGCCGCTGAACGTTTTGTGCACCTATCACTCGCAGGACAAGGTCGAAGAAGCCCACCGCGAGCATCACCTCGCCCGCTGGGACCTCATGATCTGCGACGAGGCCCACCGGACCGCCGGCGACGGCAACAAAACCTGGGCGCACGTTCTGGACGATGCGCTCATCCCCGCCCGCCACCGCCTCCACCTGACCGCCACCCCTCGCGTTCTGGCCCCAAACGCGGGCGAAGACATCCTTGGCACCGACGTGATCGCCTCCATGGACGACCCGCGTCTGTACGGGCCCGTCGTCTACCGCCTCTCCCTGGCCGAGTCGATCGCCCAAGGACTACTGGCGGACTACGAGATCGTCGCCGTCGAAGTCACCGAGAACGACCTCAGACAAGCCCTGCGCAACACCCGACGCACCGACGCCACCAGCGAAGGCCTACGCCTGGCAGCCGCACAGATCGCTCTCCTGCACGCACAGCACCTCTACGACCTTCGCCGCACCCTCACCTTCCACACCTACATCGCCGACGCATCCGTCTACGCCGAAACCCTCACCGAGACCGCCGAGTTCATACCGACGTACATGCGCTGCCACCTGGTCAGCAACGTGGTCCACAGCAAGACCGGCTCGGTCGCCCGCCGCGAACGGGTCCAGGAATTCATCGACACCCCCACCCACGCCCCCGCTGGAGAGGATCTTCCGCGCCGGGCAGTACTCAGCAACTGCAACTGCTTCACCGAGGGAGTCGACATCCCCTCCCTGGACTCCATCCTGTTCGCCGAACCCAAGAGCAGCCCGATCCAGATCCTCCAAGCTGTCGGACGAGCCCTGCGCCAGATCCCAGGACAAGGAAAGATCGCCCGCATCATCGTCCCCATCTACCTCAGCCCGGACCAACAGCTCGAAGAAGGAGTCAAAGGCACCAGCTTCCACCTGCTGCACCAAATCCTCATCAGCCTCAGCATCTGGGACGAACTCGTCTTCGACCGCATCCACTTCCTGGGCGGTGACCGCACCCTGCGCCCCTACACCCCCGCCCGCCCGCTACGCGCCGACGAACTGATCGAACTGCTCCACCCCAAACACACCCCCGCCCCCAACCAGATCTGGGACAGCGCCTACGAACACGCGCAAACCTTCCACGCCCGACACGGACACGTAAACGTCCCCGACCACCACCGCACCGACGACGGCTTCTACCTAGGCTGGTGGCTGGGCACGCAGCGCAGCCTGAACCAGCACGGCATGCTTCTGCCGGAGCGCGCCGACGCCCTCGACCAACTGGACATGCGATGGGAACACTCCCGCACCAGCATCCAGTTCACCCTCGACGTGGCACGCGACTATGTAGCCCGGCACGGCCACCTCGTCCCCACCCAGGACGAGTCCCACGGCGGCATCCCTCTGGGAGCACAGCTCTCCCGGCTCCGCACCGAAGCAGGCCGCCGCGAACTGCCCTACTGCTACCACCGCGCCCTCACCGAGATCTACCCCTGGTGGAACAGCCACTGGGACAAAACCGGGCGGTGGCGCCGCACCTACGCCGCCGTCCTGGCCGCCGCCCGCCGGAACACAGTGCCCTTCCCCGACCACGGCCCGGAACAGGCCGAAAACCCGTACAGCGAATGGCTCGCCGACCAGATCACCGCCCTACCCCACCTCACCACCACCCAGCACGAACTCCTCGGCCAGATCCCCCTGCGCCACCCTCTCGCGTACCTGCTGCGCCGCCCCCGCGGATACTCGGCCTGGGCCTTCCACAAAGGACTGCGGGAGGCCTACCTGTTCCGCCGCGCCCACCAACACCTCGCAGTCCCCGCCACTTACCGAGGCAACGACCAAGATCCCCCACTCCTACTACGCCGCTGGCTGTCCGAACGGCGCCGGAACGTCACCCGGCTCACCACCCAGCAGATCAACGCCCTACAAGCGCTGGACATGCGATGGTGCTGACCCACCAACCACAAGAAGACCGCCCCACCCCACCCCGACCGACGAACGACAATGAGAAGCAAGGAGCCGCGATGCCGAGCAGCAAACCTGCCGAGAAAGCCGAGGAAGAGACCGCAACCAGCGCAGTCCACACACACTCCGACGCAGATACACGATCTTCGCCACCGTCGGTGCTGCTGGCGAACCCGAGCGATGTCGTGGCAGACGAGCTCTACTACGCGACGGTAGAGGAATGTGAGGACTGCCGGACGTTCCTGCTCAACTGCGCCGCACAGGACGCGCAAGCGGTGAAAAAGCTGGTGGACTGGGCATTCTGGATCACCTCCGAAGTACACGGCGGCCTTCCTGACGCACTCGTGAACAAAAACCCGCCCAAGGACACGCTTTTCCACCCCTCAGCCACCTTCCGCCGCCTCGCCGAGAGATACCGCACAGGTCAGACAAACACCGCCGACCATGTCCGCGGACCAGAACAGCGCCGGGAAGTGGCGGATGACGCTGTCACCCTGGTAGCCGGACTCGACCGCTACGGGGCAGACTTCCTCTACTGGTAACCCCCCTGCCAGAACCTGATCCCACCGCAACGATGTGCCAGGATCGCTCTGCAAAGAGGGGGTATCCCGGTGGGTTCGCTACAGGTAGACGTGCTGGCATACGAGGCGCCGTGCAAGCAGTGTTCTTTCTCCCTGTGGTGGGTGTTCGGCCTACTGCCGACATACCGACCGCGTGGTGAGGAGTTCACCACCACGGACTTCCCCGAAGCCGTCGCCATGGCACGCCGCATCCTTGCAGCACCGGACGGCGACACCGCAGACGTCGCAGCACAACTGCACGACCGGCCTGCCCGGCAGCGAGGCCGCAGCTTCAACCCGAACCGGTGCAGAGCCTGCGGGCATCACGCAGACTGGCACGCCCTCGACACGATCATCACTCACGTCTACCACCACAAAGGATGGATCTACGCAGCCGCCGGCCGGGTCCCCGTCCCTGAGTGGCGTGCGATCAGAGGCCAGGGACAAGGAATCCACTGGCCGTACTGCTGATTCCCGCGAACCCGCCCCTCGACGTCTCGGCCGCGCCATGAGGAACCACCTGATGACCATCGGCCCTGCGGCTACGACGCTGCACCCGGACGCAGGCAGCACCCTCGCACACGGAGAGTCAAGAGCCCGCCCGGCACCTGCCTCACCGCTCTTCGCCACTGATCGTCAAAACGTCAAGAGGCGGTCATCTGAGGCAAGTTGTCTGAACTCGGCGTGGATGTCAGTCCCTGTGAGTAGGATGCACAGCGCTAACCCGTCTGGATGAGCCCCGAATACCACTGGTGGGGCATGGAAGGGGTACTGCGTCATGCCTTCTGGCGAACACGCAACAGCACGAAGGGCCGTCACGGCCGTACTGCGGGCCGGAGCCGCCTGGATCCACCGCAACGAAGAAGAGCGTGCCTGGCGGGAGTTGTCCCGCATGCACGGAGTCCTCCTGGCCTGCTTGCCGATCGGGACCGGACCCGCGACACCGTCCGAAATGATCGACTGCCTTCCGAAGCAGCTTCGGGACTGGATGCCGCTGAACTGGAGCGGTCTGCCCGAGGACATGGGAGATCTCGTCGTCCTTGAGAACGACGACGAGCTGACCGAGCAGGCCTTCGAGGCCGGGATGAGCTACCTGGAAGCCCTCTACCGGGACGACGGACGGTTCGAGCCGGGTGGAACCTGGCTGCCGGCGTGGGTTCGGCAGACCGCGGAGCAGACGGAGCGGGCCACCTTCCGGCAGATCCGCTCCGGCAGCCAAGCCGAGTACGAAGCGGCCCGGGCGATGCTCACCGAGGTGCCGTGCGGCACGGAGCAGGCCCTGATCGAGGAGTACTCCCACCGCCGCGCTCCGCGGATGGACGTCTACGAGGCCATCCCCCAAGACCGCGTCTTCCAGGGCCGGGATGCCTCCTGGTGGTGGCCGTGCCCGCAGTGCGCCTACCCCATGGTGCTGCGCGGCGGGCAACTGCGCTGCGAGTACCCCTCGCACCAAGGCCGGTTCGGACTTCTTCAGGACAGCGCCCCAGGCGGCAGACCGCCCCGCGTCACCGGCATCAGCACCCGCTCGAAGACAGCGGCCCTCCGGGCGGAGGGAGTGCTGTGCGTGAACTGGCCGGTCTGGCGCTACATCACCTGCCCGGGCCTGGTCGAGGTGGAGCTGATGCAGTGGCTGGAACGCCAGCCCGGGGTGCGGGTCGAGTGCTGGGAAAACATGGACGAATGGGACATCGGGGTCTACCTGGAGGACGGCTGGAGCGGCCGGGTGGACGTCAAGGACCACAAGGACCCTCAAACGATCATCGACCGCCCGCCGACGGGGGAAATCGTCGTGGTCCCCAACCACCACCGCAGCCAGGTCAACGCGCTGCAGGCCGGACTCGATCCGCTGCACACGCCGGATGGCCGCCGCTACACGGTGTTCACCGTGAGCCGCTTCAAGGCCGCGATGGCCAAGCGTCTCAAGGGGGAGTCCGCATGACGTCGGCCAGCAAAGGCAAGCACTCGGTCAGCGGTCCGCTGACCGTAAGGGTGGCGGTGCTGCTGGCCGCACGGCTCTTCCCCAACCGTGCGCGCGAGGACCAGGCGGCCTGGAGACACGTCGTCGACCTGCGTGACGCCCATTTCCTCACCACGGGACAAATGCACCTGTGGGACGCGTGGCCCAAACTGCCGGATGCGGACCAGGTACGGATCACACGCATGCTGCGGCAACGGCCGGCGTTTCTCGCCTCCCGCACGGTCTTCGTCGACGAGGCAGCCGCGCTCCTCACAAGCGGAGAGGCAACAGAGTTCGCCGACACAGAGGGCGAGGACCAGGTACTGGTGCTCGCCAGCGCGGACCCGGAGGCACGCATCGACGCCCTGCTCGACGAGCTGGAGCACAACGCCGCCAAAACCCCCGGCTTCCCCGAGCCGGCGCAGCCCGGCAGCTACGTCTCCGATCTGCGCATCCGCGACGCGCTGAGCCCTTCGGGCCGCATCGTGGACGTGGTCTACCACCTCGACTACCAGGGCACCCCGGCCGCCGCCGCGGTGCACACGCTCGGCCCGGCCCCGGAGCTGGACGAGGTCACCATTCCGTTCGCCGAGCTGGAAAGCATTGCGAAGCGGCTCGACGAGCGGCGCGGCCAGACCTACCGGCGCAAGGCGGTCGCCGACATCCGCCAGTACGCCCGCGGCCAAGACGGCGCGGAGGTAGGGAAGGTACTGCGGGCCGCTGCCGGCCCGCTGCGGGTCTTCCACGCTCCTACCGGCATGGGCAAGAACGTGCTCAGCGAGCTGGTGGCCCTGTGGTGCGCGCAGGCCGGCCTCGTGATGTCGCTGGTGGTTCCGCAAAGCGCCCAAGTACTGGCCTGCGTGCACCGGCTGCGCCAGGACCTTCACGACCTGGGAGTCACGGCGCAGGTCACTCCGATCATCTCCCCGGCCTCCATGCAGGAGCTGGCCGAACAGGCGGCGAGCAACCCGCGCGACGAACCCGCCTACCGCTCCTGGGTGTACCGGGAGATGTCCTACAGCTGCCCACTGACCGCCCACGCCACCGTCTCATCGACGGCGGTGGACTCATGGTCGCCGGGTCAGGAACCGTGCGACCAGCTCAAGGCGAACGGCTCCGGCGGGCGCACCACGTACGCGTGCCCGTGGCGCGGCACCTGCGGGAAGTTCCGGCATCACCGCGCCGCGGCCACGGCGAACATCCTGGTGACCAATCACGCCAACTTCCTCAGCGGACACATCCACACCCCGCTGCGCGGACGCCCTGCCCCGGGCCGCAACATGACCACCGAACAGCTCCTGCTGCACCGCAGCCACCTAGTGATCATCGACGAAGTCGACGCGCTGCAAGCACTGGCATTCGACTGCGCCGCCCGGCAGGTACTCCTCGCCCGGGACGGATCCTCCAACACGCCGGTACGGGATCTCGATGCCCAGTTCAGACAGCACTGCAACCGCCTGGACATGAGCGTCGAGCAGCACCTGCGCCCCTTGATCACACATCTGATGTGGCTGGCAGAGTCGTACGTGTCCCACCTCGTGGGCGGCGTCATCCACCCCGACCGCGAACGCCGCAGCATGGTCGTGCCCAGGCGGTGGGACGGCATGATCGCAGCCCGGATCTTCGGTCTTCCCCCAGGGGAGCGGCCCAGCCCGCAGCAGATGCAGGCCGTCAGCCAGCTCTACCGGCGCGAAGGCCCCCTTGAGTTCGCCGACACGGTCCCGGGCCTGGCCGAACTGCGCCAACTGCTGTCCTCCATCACCGACCTGTCCGGCGGTTTGGACAGACTGAACCACGCCACGCTCAAACTCATCGAAGACGCCTTCTCCGCCATCACCGGGGAGAGCGACGAAAAGCGGCTCCACCCCCTCGCGCTGTTCTCCGCCCGCCGCGCCTACCTGGAAGAGATGCGCAGCATCCTGCACCGCATCGTCAGCGTCGCAGGCCCCCTCCAAGGTGCCGGCATCTCCGCCACGAACGACCTCGCCGACGCCGTCGCCTCACACGTTCCCTGGCGAGCCGCCCCCTACGGGCCGATGGGCCGACCGTTGTTCGCGTTCTCCGAGACCTTCGACCCCGCCGACCGCCGCCAGACTGCCCTGCACCTCAAGTCCTACGTCGGCGACCCCCACGCCCACATCGCCTACCTGGGGGACGTGACCGCACTCGCCCACACCGGGACCCACCGCGCCGTGATCGGCATGTCGGCCACCGCCTACATGCCCTACGCCCCCCGCCACCACATCCTGCAAAAGCCCAGCTGGTACGTGCCCGACGACGTCAACGGAAGCCTCACCGTAGAGCTGCAGCCCGGACAGGACAACGGAGCCAACATCGTTGTCTCGGGCACCGACGGCGAATACCGGGAACGCTCCTACGAAGCCATGGGGCGCAGCATCGGGCGGGACCTGCCGCCGCAGCTGGATGCCGTAGCCGCCGACCCCGAAACCGCGCACCGCGCCTACGCCCTCCTCGCTCCCACCGCGTACGACGCCGGACCGGCCATCGCCCGAGGCATGATCGCGGCAGCCATCGCCCCCGCCGAGATATGCGTTGCTGTGCGTTCGAAGGACATGGCGTCCTACGAACGCAACCCACCAGGCTGGGTGCCCATCCCCAGCGACCGGCTCGAGCAGTTCCCCTACAGCGTGGGCCACGGACGATGCCGCTACCTCATCGCCCCCATGGCCCGCGTCGAACGCGGCCTCAACATCGTCGACAGCCAAGGCCGCTCCCTGCTACATGTCGCATGCCTGGTCAACCGGCCGGTCCCGGTGATGGAAGACCCGCCGGTGCTGCTGTCGGTGGTGAACTCGATCGCCTACCGCCACCATCGACCGGGAACAGACCCAGCCGCCGAACTGGAGCGCCTGCGCCTCGAGGCAGGCCACACCTTCGACGACATCCGAAGCGGCCAGGGCTACTTCAAGACATTGGGCACCGACGTCAAGCTCGCCGTCGTCGCAGAGATCCTCACCCGTCTCATCCAGCTCGGCGGCCGAACCCGCCGAGGCGGTGACCCCGGTCTGCTGCGCCTCCTGGACGCAGCGTTCACCGACACCGCCTCCCACTCCACACTCCCCGCCCTCCTCGGCCAACTGCGCTCGGAGTGGACCGAACGCGGGGAGATGCCGCTGATCGACAAGATCTACCGCACGACGATGACAGACGCCCTCCTGGGCCTGGCAGAACACGCCTCCTCAGCCATGGGACCGGACGAAGAACAGGAGTTCCCGCAGTGGTGAACCCCGACAGCGACCAGAGCCTTTTCACCCTGTCCTTCCCCATGGACGAACGGCTGCTGGGCAAGGTGTACGTCTCCCCCCAGCCAGAGCAGTTCCCCTCCGCCTGGAACCGGCTGCCCAAGCCCAAGGGCAAGGACGCCCTCCAGCCGATTGCCTCCCTGCAGACAGCCGCCCGAGCCGTCACCGGAGAACGCCTGGTATTCACCGACCCCAACCGCCCGGCATTCAACGGCCCCTGGGCCAGGCGCACCCTCCTCATCACCCCCGGCCCGCTCGACCCCCTCATGATCGGCAACCTGGTCCGCGAATGGGAAACCCGCATCCCCGGCCACGAGCAGCACAACACCCTCGCGCCCCTGCTCGACATCCAAGCCGGCGGCCCGTACGCACTGGCCGACATCCTGCAGCGTGATACCCAAGGGCGTATCACCGGCCCGTACTGGGCCTTCAGAGTCGCGGGCTGGCACCTGGCGAACCTGCTGGCCCGCCAGCCCATGCCCATCGACGACCAACTCCCCGAACCGCTGCCCTTCCTCCTCGACACCGACGGCGACCTCCTCGCCTGGCAATCCCCGCTCACCCACGAGAAGACATGGATCGACGAAGACAGCGGAAAGCGCCGACGGATCGTCGGCTACGCGATGGAACGCATCCACATCGAAGTCGAACCAGCACCCGGCGGGCGCACCCTCGTCGCCCACCTGTCGGCACGCATCTCACGCGTTGCCAACCACTGGAAAGGGATCCGCAACGCCCTCGTGCGGCATTCCGTCAACCCCGACGTGATCCTCAAGGCCCCGATCCGCACCCGCTGGGAAAAGGGACCGGACGGCTTCATGCAGCCGAAGTCGGTCGACTACTACGGAGCCACCGCACAGATCGTCGAAGCCTGCGGCGTCGCCCGCCTGCCCGAACCGCCCACCAACCTCGACGAGCTGAGCGAGGTACGGGGCGTACACCGCACCGGCAAACACCCGATCGAGAAAGGCGCCGGCGCGATGTTCCTCGCCAAGCTCGAGGAACACGCAACCCGAGTGTTCGACCAAGCACCCGTCACCTACCAGGCCACCAGCGTCAGGATCAGCAAACCCACCACCGACTTCCGACCCTACGTACCGGCCGACAAGATCGCTCCCGCCCTGGCAAGTGCCGAAATCGCAGCGCTGCGCACCGTCGTCGTGTACGAGTCGGCAGAGTGGAAACGACGGGTTCTCGGGCAACTTGCCCGTGACTACAACCTCCCCGCCCTGGCCGAACTCACCGACGAGAAGCCGCTCCAGATAGCCCCCAGCTTCGAACTAGTCGCCATGCACCTGCCGGAACTCGTCCGCCACGGCGACCAGGACCGAGCCCTGATCCTCAACAGCCTGCCCTGGTTCAAGCGCTCCACCGAACGCGACCTAGTCACCGCCCTGTGCGAGACCCGCTATCTCACCGACCAGGAGAAAGAAAACAGACTCACCGACGCCAAACATGCCCTCAAAGCCCTCTTCGCCGAACGCGGCATCCCCTCCCAGTTCATCACCATGGACTCCGACCCCGGAGACCCCTACCGGATGAACATGCGCGACCGCGTAGAACGCTCCAAAGCCCGCAAAGCAGGCCTGCCAGACCCTGCCGTGGACTACAAAGACGACAACGCCGTCCAGATCGCCCTCGGCAGCCTGCAATCAGACTCCGGCATCATCGACAACCGCCTCGCCGCCGCCACCTTCCACCGCAACGCCAAAGACACCGCCCTGGACCGCGAAGCCGTCGCCGTCGGACTATGGACCCGACTCCACCGCTTCGAAGAAACCAACGGCCGCCCCAAACGCGCCGCCGTCCTGGCCGTCACCCTCGTCGCCATGCGGATCACACCCGGCGAAGACGAGTACTGGCCCACTCTGATGTACAGCGACCAAGGATGGCAGCGCCTCGCCCGAGCCCGCGCACATCACCACGCCGGCCCCATCGGCAAAAAGGGTCATCACCTCCGCAAGGAACAAAAGGGCCCCGACAACGTCTGTGACTACGTCAACCGGGCCCTCGCCGCCCTCACCCAGCGCTATCCCATCATCGTCTTCACCGAACAGCGCAAAGGCATCTGGCCCGGCCTGTCCAACGAAAGACTGGGCGACCCACGGATCCCGGGACAACAACTCATCGCGCAAGGCTGGGACATCTCAGTCGTCCGTATCGGCAACGGGCAGGGAACCCCACAACCATCCCGACGCATCGGTGGCGGAGGCAAGCTCCCCAAGAACCCCGAGCAACCCGTCATGCCCGAAAAGATCCTCTACCGCTCCGACCACGGCGGCGCCAACTCGTGGCTGCTGGCCGGTCAATCACGCCAACACGCAGGCGGCCAACGCACCGGGACCCAGCACACCCGCCGCACTCTGCCCAGCGGACAACTCGCCCAAATGAGCGCCCCGTTCCACGCCATGACCCGCAGCGAGTACGTCGTAGCCCACCCTGGAACATGGCACGAGGAACAACTCACCGGCCTCGCTGCCCGAATCTCAGAACAAGCCGCAATGTGGGACGGACGAACCAACCTCCCCGCCCCCCTCCACCTCGCCAAGAGCGCCGACGAAAAGCACCCAGGCTTCATCGACCAAGAGGGACTGAACGACTGAACGGTCACACGCCCCGGCCCTCCCGGAGGACTTCCCCACCAGGATCTCCTCCGGGAGAGAAGCGACCCCATCCGGGCGGCCTACTGCATACAGGAGGATGAAGACCCAGTGACCCCAACTCCCGTGCCCCTCGCCTCCTGAGGATCCATGCTCCGATGCCGCCCGATACCCCTTCCACCAAAGCCGCCCGCCCCGGACGTCGTGTGCCGCGTCCGGATCAGAACGCGGCCATCGACGCGGCGGTCCGGCACCTGAAGCACCCCCGCTCGCGCGGACACATCGTCTCCGCGTGCGGGACCGGCAAAACACTGATCGCGCTGCGCACTGCCGAGGCGCTGGACACCTACCACCTGCTGATCGCGGTGCCGAGCTGGGACTTGATCGCCCAGTGGGCCCAGGCCGCCCGCGCCGACGGCCGCCCAGAGCCGTTGATGGCCGTGTCCTCACTCGACGCAGGCAAGCACCCGCTACTCGCCGACGCCGGCGCGATGAGCACGGGTTCGGGGGAGTACCTGGCGTACTGGCTCGCCCAGCGCAGGAAACGACGCGAGCGGGCGACCGTGTTCGTCACGCTCGACTCCCTGGCCCGGATCGAGGAGACCCAGCACACGGTCTTCCCGGTCCCCGTCTTCGACCTCCTGGTCGTGGACGAGGCGCACCGCACCGCCGGGTCCTGGGACAAGCAGTGGACGATGATCCACGACAACCAGCGCATCCCGGCCGACCGCCGCCTGTACCTGACCGCGACTCCCTACGAGTGGGAAGCCCCGCGCCTGACCGAAGCCCCGGATACCCGCCCGCAACCCAAGCGCACCGCGGCCACCGCCCCCGCCTGGGAAGCCCCGTCCCTGATCGCGTCGATGGACGACCCCAAGGTGTTCGGCCCGCGTCTGCACACCTACTCCCACGCCGATGCGATCGCCGACGGCGTCCTGGCCGACTACCAACTCCTGATCCCCACGATCACCGACACCGACCTGCGCACCCTCCTCACCGACAAAGACGCCCAGACGGGATTCGGTCCCACGGCCCGCCGTACGAGCGCGCTGCACCTGGCCGTCCTCAAGGCCATGCGCGAGCACGACCTGCACCACGTGATCGTCTACTTCCAGCAGATCGCCGACGCGAGCGATTTCGCCCGCCAGTTCCCCCACACCCTGCGCATCCTGCCCGAGAACCAACGCCCCTCCTGGGCAGAGCACTTGAACGTGCAGTCGATCAACGGCACCCACGCCCCCGAGCAGCGCCACACCATCCTCGACCGCTTCGCCAAAGCCCCCCGCGGCATCCTGACCAACGCCCAAGTCCTCGGCGAGGGCGTCGACCTGCCGGCCGTGGACGCGATCGTGTTCGCGGACCGCACCGCGAGCGTGCGCCGTATCGTCCAAGCTCTCGGCCGCGCCCTGCGCAAGCCCCCCACGCTCGACCACAAGATGGCGAGCCTGGTCATCCCCGCCTACACCCCGCCCGACGCCGAACCCAGCGACCTGCTCGGCACCCCCTACGAGGCCGTGTGGCTGATCACCGCAGCGCTGCGCCACCACGACCAGTCCATCGCCGCCCGCGCCCCGCGCAAGAACGCCAAGCGCCGCCTGGAGACCGACACCCACCAACTGATCGCGCGCCGCTTCCGCTTCGACTTCACCCTCAACGCCGACCACATCGCCCGCGCGATGGACCTGATCGCCTGGCCCTCCGACAGCGCCGTCCTCTCCGCGCCCCGCCGTGCCGGCCTCGCCGCCGCCATCCGTTACCACGCCGAACACGGCCACCTGCGCGTCCCCACCGACTACGAGGACGCCTACGGCTACCGCCTCGGCTCCTTCATCACCGGCCAGCGCACCGCCTACCACCAAGACGCGCTCACCCCCGACTGGATCGCCGAACTCGAAGCCCTGGGCATGGTCTGGGACGAGAACGAAGCCTCCTGGCAAGCCAACCTCGCCACCGTCGAGGCCTTCCACGCCGTCCACGGCCACCTCGCCATCCCCGCCACCGCGCCCGGCGGACAGTTCCTCGTCGATCAGCGCGCCCGCGCCCGCAAAGGCCTCATCACCCCCAGCCGCGAGCAGCACTTCACCGCCCTCGACTCCAACTGGCAGCTGCCGTACGGCCCCGACTGGCACCGCAAATACCACCTGCTACGCCGCCACATCGAAGCCGGCCACGACCCCGCCACGCTGTCCTGATAGGACGAGACGAGGTACAGCAACTCGCCGGATACCTCCTTCTCGACTACGACGACCGGTACAGCATCCGCGAAGTCGGCTTCTACCTCTCCCGCCAGGGCACCATGATCCGCTGGAGCGTCCCCGAGTTCCTCACCACGCTCGGCGCCCACACACCACTTCCACAGATGCGCGCCGAGCTACGCAAGCACCTGGGGCGCAAACGTCCCGCGTAATCCATGGGACGACACGCGACCTGCCGGGTGAAGCACTCCACCTGCTTCAATGAAGATCAGTCCGAACGTGCCCGTTGGTACCGGAAGATGGCCGAGCTGTTTATCCGATGGCCTGCATCTGCTACACCACCATCGGCACCTCTCAGCCGCCTCCCAAACCGGCCCTGGAAATCCCGAATGGTGCGGCAGCCGTGACAGGCGCCGGACTTTCAGACGCGCGTTGGGTAACGGTGCTCGGCCCAGACGGGCGGGCCGGAAGTGTTCCTAACAGAAGTGGCACGCAAAATGTAGCGACGCATCAAAGGCTCCCGCTCCCGGGATCACGGCGGGCGGCGGCGACTATGTGACCAAGCCGTTCAGCCGCGCCGTGCCCTCAGCAAGACACGGGTGGCCACTGACAGCGGCGCTGGCCAGCGTTCCGCTCCAGGGCGGCTGCACAAGGGCAGTGATGGCCCCCGCCTTCCTACGCGAGCAGAGGCGTCGGATCACCCGCTCGGGCCGGATGCACCTCCAGGCCGCCGTCGGCATTCAGCACGGGCGACGGCCAGGATAGGTACGCCTCGCCGTCCTCAGGTCACGCTCGTCGAAGTCGCCGACAAAGATGAGCACGCCGTGGAGGAGTTCCACCTTTTGCGCGCCGGTGGGCCAGCGGACGAGCAGAGCCTCGGCGGTCATGGGGGCTGCTGGCGGCAGCAGGTTCGGTCCTGGCATGCACGGCGTCCTCTCGTGCGGTGGCAGACGATCTGCTACCGCGTCCGCTCCACCTGACCATGCCGGTCATGGTGCTGGACTGCTTGCTGGGGAAAGGCACGGGCCATCCAGTCCGCTGGGGCGCCGACCTGGTGCAGTGTTGCGATCTGCCGGTCGTAGTCGTGCCCTTCGGGGCTGGCGTGAACGCGCAGGTAGATAGGGTCATCGTGGCCCGTGGTGCGGCCATCGAAGTAGAAGTCGCAGGTGTGGTTCCAGCGAAAGGGAGTGTCCGGTTCGGCGCAGCGGCAGAAGCGGTGGGACTCGCGAACCGGCAGCCCCCAACGTGGGTGGCACAGTCGTTGCAGGAGCTGGTCGTGCCAGCGTGCCCTGGGATGGGCGGTGCGAGCGTCGATCTTCCAGCTGTCGGCGTCGCCCCAGCACTGGACCCGGTAGAAGGCGGTGACGGTATGGAAGAGCGCGATACGTCGCAGCAGCCCGCTGCCCACCGCAGCCCGCCTGGCCCGGGCGCCTTCGAGACTGGAATAGACGCTGCGGCACTTGGATTCCACGCCGTCGAGCTGCGGGGCTGTCCACAGTGGCCGCAGACCGTTGTCGTCACACCAGCGCCGGTGCCGGCACTCGATGTCCGCCCAGTTCTCCCTTAGTCCCTTGGGCAAGGCGAGTACGAGTGTGGCTGTCTGCCCAGGATCTTTCACCATGCATAGGTGCAGATGCCGACTGTCGATGCCACTCATCCGCAGGCCGGGGATCCCGTGCGGCTCGTCGCCGCTTCCCGGTGCCGGAGCCGCGGGCAGTAGCCGGCTCAGACAGTACTCGGGGAAGGAATACCGCTCGTGGCCCATGTAGGCGTCGAGGTACAACGTAAGGGACGTGGCGGTACTGCTCAGGGAAGTGACACCGAAGGAGTGGGCGCATAGGCCCGGAGTGGTGCCCAGTTGCTCAAGGACAAGGCTCTCCAGCCGTGCCTGTGCCGACGAGGCCGCGGGCGCCGGGTGGTTGATGCGAAGGGCAGCGCGGCGGGACTGCCCACTGCACTCGGACCAGTAGCGGAGTTTACGGGCTTCCCACGAAGAGCGGTCGCTCACGGCAGTGCCTTCCTGACGCGCCTCTGCCCGACCCGGCACGTCAATGAACACTGACGAACTGCTGTGTGTGACTCCGTGGTGCAGGCCGGTGCAATGCCACGCTCCTTGCGTTCCGGTACGCCGGATCGGGCGGCGGTCGAAACGGGGCCCGCCTCGGGCCACCGCCCATCATCCCGCCGGTGACCGGCTCAGGCCGGCGACACCGCCTCGGGTTCACTCGGACGGGCGGGAGCCCGGAGTCTGAGTTCCACCGCGGTCGACGACGGTGCGCAGCTGGCCCAGGAGCGTGTCACGTACCCGCTCGCGGCGAGCCGCACGCTGTGTGTGGGCGGCTGGCCTCCGTTGCTTTCGCGGGCGATGGGTACGCCTACAGCGAGCGCTACAGCAGCGAGTTGTCGCTCACCGCTGCCCTCGGGCATGGGGACGCGGCGGCTGGGGCGGCGGTGCTGCTGAAGGATGCGGCGGGTTCGGCGGTTAGTCTTCAAGCAGTTCCTGAAAGGCAGGGCAGCCGATGGCATGCCACTCCCGGACAATGACCTCGCCTTCGTCCAGGACGACTTCGCCATGCCAGGGATGGCAGTGGTGGCACGGCCAGATCTCGTACGCGGCGCCGTCCTTGTCGAAGGCGTGCATGTCGATCGAGCCGACAGGCGCGGTGTACGTGGTGTTCGACCTTTGATCGTCGTTCATGAGGTCAGTATCAACTGCCGCAGCCTCCTTGGCGGTCGGCCGCAGACCTGCTGGAGAAGCGCTTACTATCGCCGAACGTGGCCTGAACGCTGGCCCCACGACCGGTACCTGCAGCCTGCAGTCGCCTTGGACCTCGTGCAAGGACGCCCTTTCGGCGGCACGGACCTCACCTGGGCCGCCGCCCGCACCCAGGAGATGCTCACCCGCATCACCGACGTCGCGCATACCCAGGCGACCTGGCACCGCACCGCCTCACTGCCCGACCTCGACGCAGCACGAGACGCCGTGAAGCAGGGCCTCGACGTCGACGACAGCGCCGAAACCCTCTACCAGGACTGGATGCTGATCGAGGAAGCCGTCGGCAACCGCTCCGGCGTCACCGCCGCTTACGAAACCCTCAGCGACGTGAACCGTCGCCTCAAGATTAGTACTGAAACAGACGGCTACCCCAGCGGCAGCACTTGCCGGTCCGCGGGCACTGGCCCCGTACTCTCCTGCCCTCAGGCGCCCGGGACCGTGCCTCGGGTCTACAACCGGCTGCGGATGTGGGCTGTCGACGGCACGTGGGAGCGGGTCTTCACCACTTTGGTGGCCCAGGGCGACGCGGACGGGGACCTCAACTGGGCCGTGTCGGTGGACTCCACGATCGTGCGGGCTCACCAGCACGCGGCCGGGGCCCGCAAAAAGGGGCCCCGGCCGGCGAACCTGACGACCATGCCATCGGCCGGTCCCGCGGCGACTGACCACGAAGATCCACCTCGCCGCCGACGGCCGCTGCCGCCCACTGGCCTTTCACCTCACCGCCGGACAGGCCGGTGACGCGCCCGCCTTCACCGACGTCATGGCCCGCCTGCGCGTTCCTCGTCGGCGAGGACGGCTCCGCACCAGGCCGGACCTGGTCCTGGCCGACAAGGCGGTACTCCTCGCGCGCGATCCGCCAGCACCTGCGCAAGCGCGGCATCCGGGCAGTGATCCCCGTCCCCGCCGACCAGCGCGGACACCGCCTACGCAGGGGCAGCCGCGGCGGCAGACCACCGGCCTTCGACCGTGAGACTCACAAGCGGCGCAACGCTGTCGAACGGTGCATCAACCGCCTGAAGCAGTGGCGCGGGATCGCCACCCGATACGAGAAGACCGCCACCGTCTATCTGGCCGGACTCCACATCATCGGTATCTTCCTCTGGTCTGCCCGATCCTTCATCCTCAGACGTGACTGTGGACGTTGATGACACTTCCGTCGGGTGCCTGAACAAAGAAACGTCGGATTCCCCATGGTTCCGTGGTCAAGGGATAGACCACCTGGTGCCCCTGGCGCTCGGCTGCGGCGTACGCGGCGTCAACGTCCTCGACTTCGACCGCCAGAGTCGAATGGGCGGTATGCGGGTCCCATGAGTCTGCGGCAGGGGAGACCACGGTCATCTGCGCCGTCGGGTTACCGGGCGAGGCCAACATCAAGAAGCCGGGCTCGTCCATACGCACGTCCATGCCCAGGAAATCGCTGTAGAAGCTTCGGCTCTCTTCGACGTCCTGGGTGACGACGTTGGGCATGATGCGACGGATCGTCATCCTCGCACTGTAGCCGAGGACCGCTCCAACAACTTGATCCAAACAAGAGGCCCTAAGCCTCGCTCTCACCGGGCCCCGGCTCTGCGGCGTGCTTGAGGGCATCGCGGGCCGCTGGCCGCTCGTCCGGCGACAGCTGACCCCAGAAGGAGTGGGTCACGATCGCCTCTGCGAGACCGACCTCCCGCCCCCGCAGAGCAGTGACCTGCTGCTGCTCCCGCTCCGTCCAGCCCGGGGACTCGTCGCGGGCCGGCGAGGCGTCGCGCCAGTAGTTCTCCGGGCGCCGCCAGGCCTCCAACGGCTCGACCGAGTACGGCAGCGCCGCCAGGACGTCATGCAGCTCGGCCCGGACCTGGACCATGTCCGCCTGCATTTTGAGGAGATCGTCAGGAAATTCATACTTCACACCCTCACCGTAGTGCGCTGACCAGCAGGTTCCAGGGGCACACCCCGTCAGCGAGCTGGCGCTGCTTGCCACCGGACGCCCCGTTCCGTAGCCCTGCCGCAGGTCATCGCCACGGTCCTCGCGGAAGCACCTGACGCTGCTGTACGTCTTGCTGTACGGTCGGGGTATGTCGAAGCCAGTGACCATCCGAGTCCCCGACGAGCTCGCCGCGCAGCTCCGGGAGCGCGCCGAGACCGAGGGCACCACCGTGACCGCGCTCATCACCGAGGCCGCGCGTACAGCCGTGCGCGACCCCCGGCTGGAGGATGCCGCCGAGGTCTTCCGCACGTTCGTCGCCGACAACGCGGACGCGTTCGACACGGCGTTCCCCGACGACGCCCCCGCCCGGCAGGACGCGACCCGAGCAGCGTGACGGAACTCTCGATCGACATCCGCTGGCTCCTGGAGCGCCAGACCGAAGTCCTGCCCAAGCAGCCACAGATCCACGACTTCTCCAACCTCGTCGCCGCCGTCGCCAAGCACCGCGTCAACACCCCGCAGATCGGCACCGCGGTCGACCCCGCCTGGCGCGCCGCCGCGCTCATGTACGCGATCGTCCGCCTGCGCCCGCTGCCCGCCCGCAACGCCCTGTTCGGCGCCGGCATCGTCGTCGCGTACATGAGCGCCGCAGGCCAGACCGTCGACCCGCCCTACGGCGCACTCATCGACCTCGCCCGCGACATCGACGCCGGCCGGACCGACACCTACGACACAGCCGACCGCATCCGCTCCTGGCGGCTGTGAGAACGACGACCAGGACGACGAAGGGGGGAGAGGGGAAGTGCCTGACAGGAACCTGGATTTCGGCAAGTTCGGAGCCCGCGGCGTCAAGGGCCATGAGGCTGTGGCCCGCCAGCTCGACGCCTTTGCAGGGTTCATCGCCACGCCCGTTACGCAGCGCCGGGGCCTGATGGCTCGCCTCAACTACCTCACCCGCTCCGAGCGCGCGAAGGCGGCCGCCCGCGAGGCCGGCCTGCAGGTCACCGACCGCACACTCAGGCGCTGGGTGGAGGGCAAGGCCTCCCCCTCCAAGATGAGTCTGGCCCAACTGGACGCCGCGTACCGGCAGGTGCGCCGCCAGAACGTCGCCCGTCATCTTCTGCAACGCCTCAACCGGCAAGGCCGCGGCACACGAGTGGAGTTCCACCCGCTCAACCAGTCCCAGGTCCCCCGCCCCTACCAGCGGGCCATCTCTTTCCGTACCCTGAACGTGAGGAACTGGGACCAGGTGGTCGAGGCGTGGGCGGCTGACGACGATCAGGCCATGGACGAGGCGTGGTTCATGGGCATCACGACGGACCTCGGATCCGACTACGGGTCTTACGAGTACGTCATGAACATAGGCTTCGCCGCCTAACGACGATCGACGATACGAACCACGGCCCCGTCGGCGACCTCCTGTTTGCCCCTACTGGGCGGGCGCGATGACGCGCAGGATGTCGTCGACGAGCTGTTGCGGGTGGGCTTTCCTCAGCGTGGTGTTCAGGGTCGTCCAGGTGCGGAAGACGGTGGTGCCGTCGGGTTGCTTCCGCCCGTCCGACTCCCGGTGGACCGTCCACTCGCAGTCCCCTCGGTTGAAGCGGTACTTCTCGTCGTTGCTGGCGATCGTGATGTCGCAGCCCACCCGAAGCCGTCGTCGGCGTCCTCGTACGCGCCGTCGGGGTGGCGCCGGTTCAGCGTCACCGCCAGGCTGCTCTGCTCGGTGAGCAAGGCGGCGACGGCCACCACGGTCTCGTGGGCGCTGCCCGGCAGGGGAGCGGTTCCGGGGGCGGCGTGCAGGGCGCGCACGGTGGTGGAGCCGTGCCGGTCGACCAGGCCGTGGATCGTCTCGGACACCGTCCGCAGCGCCGCCAGGGCGTCGGCAAGATTCGCCGGCTGCCCGGGCCCGGCCGGGGCGCGCAGTTCGGCCTCGCCGCGCTCGATGATCCGGCCGACCGAGCGCGTGAGCTCGGTCAGGGCGTCGGCGCCGTGCCGGAGCTGAATGAAGAGCGCGGAGGCGACCGCTGCGGCGTCCTGCGGGGTGTAGAGGGACCACGTGCTCGACAGAGCCTGGACCGAGGCGCCAGCGGTCTCGGCGGCCGCGCAGGCGATCTCCATCGAGTCCTCGGGATCGTGCAGGCCGTACTCGACCGCGGTGCGCATCTCCGTGACGTAGTCGCTGGGTTCGTCGCCGGTCCGCTCGTACAGGGCGGTCCAGGGGAGGATCGCTTCGCCCCCGGCACGAAGTGGCAGGTGTATGCCTTCCGCGATCCGGAGCTGGCCGATTCAGTCGTGTTCCTTACCGAGACGCACGATGAGGTGTGGCGCAGCGGCTGGAAGCTCGACGGCGTCCGCATCGGCGGCGAGGGCGGACCCGTGAAACCCGGCCCGGGGTCGCCGTTTCTCCGTGCGGGATCGACGTGGGAGTTCGCATCATGACCGGCACGGCAGGCGACCGGCGGGCAAGGTCGGTGAACAGGGCGCGCGGTTCGATCTGGACCGACGGCGGGACCTGGGTCTGCCTGTTCCTGGCGGGCTCGGCTCTGCTGGCCTGGGGCATCCTGTCGTTGCCATTCGACGGTGTCGTGCGCGGTGTGATCCTGTTCTTCGCGATCATCGCAGCCGCGGTCGCCTGCGGCCTCGGATGGCTCGAAACAATGTCGAACACTCCCCTGCCTCCGCTGGACCGCACCCCCAGGACGGCGCGGGTGCGCGAGATCCGTGAATGGGACCAGCCCGACACGATCGCCGAGGTCGAGACGAAGCGGATCGTCGTCGCCTACGACGGAGCCGACGGCAGCACGCACACGGCATGGCTGGGCGACCTCATCCACGCCTCCTCGATCACCGGTTTCACCCCCGGAAGCCGATGGCAGGTATATGCCTTCGCCGACCCGGACCTGGCCGACACCATGGTCGTGCTCACCGAGGCACACGACGAGGTGCGGCGCAGCGGTTCCCTGGTCACCGGGCTCCACGGCAATCGCGAGTTCCTGACCCTTCGGCAACCGACATCGGGCTCTCCGTTCCTGAACGACACGCACAGGTTCGCGTCATGAGGCAAGACGTCGAGAGGTGGATGGCAGCGGCACGCACGCCCGAGACGCGGGCGCGGATCCGCCGGTGGGCGATGCTCCGTCGCGTGTTCTTCGTCCTCATGGTCGCCAGCGTTCTCGGGTTCGTCGTGACCCTGGCCGTGTCTGTGGTCCTGGAGCTCCTCGGACACGAACTCCCATGGTGGGGCCCGGTGATCGCGCTCGGTGTCGTGCTCGCCACGGTCGCCCTGTGGGGCGTCGCCTGGAATCTGCTCGACGCAGCCCGGTATCTCGACGGAGAGGAGACGGTGGGAACCATCACCGAGGTCACCGCCGACGACAGCATGGGTCCCGAGTCGAATCCCGCCTACGACATGCTGATCACCGCAGAGGTCACTGGTGGTGGACGCATCCGACGTGCGGCGCGGGAGTCCCCGCGTGACGCGCCGCGCCCCGGGCAGCGCATCCGCTTCCGCCACAACACTCGCGATCCCGACGACCTGCGGGACATCCTGTTCCTGAAGTTCGTCGACGGGACGGCTCAGCGATCAGATGAGGAGGCCTCGTGAACGGTAACCCCTCTCTCGACTATGGCGTCCTGCGCTTCCATGCCGAGAACTCCTTCGATGGTGTGCGGAGGAGGACTGTGCGCTGGGTGCTGCTGGTCGTCCTCGCGCTGGTGCTGGCCGCAGTCGTCGTGCTGTGGGGCGTCCGGGTCGCGGAACCGGGCGGCGGTGCGCCGCCGTGGTGGGTGTTGGCCCCGGGCCTCGCCGCATGGTTGTTGCTGTTGTGGGGCGTCTTCGAGTTCCTCGGGCTGCTGACCGCCTGGCGGCACGTAGGCTGGTCAGTCGACGTGTATGAGCACGGTGTCGTCGAATCGCGCTTCGGCACCGTGCGGCAGGCGATGCCGTTCTCCGGCGGCGTCACCGACCAGGGCCGAGCACTGTTCACCTCCCCGCGACCAGACATCGGCACAGGCCGACTCACCGCCCCGTGGAAGGGCGAGTTGAAGCAAGCGCCCTCAGAACTCCGTGCAGCCGCGCAGCCGATCCTGGTGCGAGAGGCCGTGTCGCAGCTGCGAGCCGGACAGAGCGTCGTCTTCCCGGGCAGGCGTGCGGGGAAACCAGGGATCATGCTGACGCCGGACAGTCTGAGGCTTCCCGACGGGCGGGAGTTCGCGTTGTCGAGGATGCGGGTCCAGTACTCCATCTCATCCGGCGATGGCAGCGCGGACCGGATCACCGACGACCCGGCTCGAGCCGACGGATTCCATATCCTCACCGGCGACGGGGACCAGGGTTTCCGAACCAGGGGCGGCTATGGCGTTCCCGGTCTGGAGCGACGCAGCCCCAACCTTGCCGTGGTGCGTGAGGTGCTGAGCATCCTCGTCGACCCGGACGGGCACCGGACGATGCACCGGGCACAGCGCGCCCGACAGGAACAGGAGCAGCCATGACCGACCAGCAGACAGCGAAACCGTCCCTGCTCCGACGCATCTGGAAGGCGATCGACGAGTTCACTCCGCCGCCGGAACCGCGCCCGACCCCGAGCAAGAAGGAGTTCTCCGAGGGCCGCGCGGCCATCGGCATCATCCGCTCTGCGGTATCGAACGACGCTCCCGAAGGCGGGCAGATGGACGACGATCTCGTCATCCACATCGACACGAGTGACGACGGCCAGCCTCTGACGCTGCTGCGGACGGTCGGGTGCCCGCTGCCCGGTCCTGGTGCGGGCCAGCGACTCATCGGGACGCAGGTCATCGTCCGCCACACCACCGTCGACCCCGACTACGACAACGACATCCTCGTGACACGATGGCCGACGCACGTCACAGAAGCCCTCACACCCGTCCGCTACGAAGGTCCGGGAGCGTTCCGCGCCCGCATCTGGAGCATTCTCGCGGGCTGCTTCTTCGTCATCGGATACGCCGGGGTCATGCTCACCCCGGTCCTACTGTGCAACCTGATCTTCGGCTCGTTCACCGGCACCAACATGCTCGCCGATGTCTTTCCCCGGCTTCACCCGGCCGTCGCCGTCGCTGTCAGCATCGGCGTGATCCCGGCAGGCATGTTCCTCGGCTGCGTCTGCCTCACACGCCGCGACAGGTTACGCGAGGGAATGACAGTGAAAAGAGAACGATGACCAGCGACGCTCGCGAGACCTTCACCTCGTCGTGGCCCGCCGATCCGGCTGCGGCGTGGGAAGAGGCCGTGCGCTCACCCGACCCCGTCAATCGCCTGAGCGACCCGCCCGACATTGACGCAGCAGACGCGGCCTCGATCGCGGCAAGGGCGACAAGGACCCGGCCGAGTGGATGCCGCCGGCCGCCTCCGCCCAGTGCCAGTACCTCTCCGACTGGGTCGCCACGAAGCTGCGGTGGAAACTCACAGCCGACCAGGACGGCAGACAGCCCTGAAGAAGTTCGCCAGCGACTGCCCCGACACCAACGTCCCCTTCCTGCCCGCGCCCTGACCACCAGGAGGCGCTTCTGCTCCCGGCTCCGTCAGGCAGTGAGCCTTTCCAACTTCACTCTGAGCTGGCCAGGTGGAGGGTGGGGCAGCCTGGGCAAGGCTCGTGATGCGGGTGGTCGAGCAGCGGAGCTTGCGGAGGATTCGCCGGGACTTGAGGGTGGCGACGGCTGGCCCGGCCAGGGCCCGGATCTTCGCGCGGGACCGGTTGACGGCCTGCCGGCCTGTGGGCAGCGTCTCCCGCCTGCCGCGGTGGGGGGGGACACGGACCGTGCCCCCGGCTCTTTGGTGTCTGAGCCGGAGTGCGTGGACTCTCTTGCGTCCACGTACGCGGTCTGGCGCTCCTGAAGGTTCGGGCCGGGGGGACAATCCGCACGCGCGTTTTCGGGAGCACCAGAGGGTTGATGTGCTGCCTAAGGAAGTTGATGATGCGTCACCGGCAACTGCCGGTAGCCTGCGGGAATGGACGACTACGTGCGCCCGTACATCGACCCTGACGACATCGACGCGGCGGTGTGCGGCATCTGCCCGTCGAAGCGGCTGCCCCGTGAGGGCTTCGTGATCTACGACCGGCCGAACCGGGAAGCGCCGTTCGATACGGCGGACGGATTCCGGTACGCCACCGGCCCGGAGGGGCGGAGGGTGCCGGCCTGCGTCCACCCGCACAAGATCGGGCTGGACCCTGACCGGACCGCTCCGCCCGCTGAGCCGGAACCGCTGCCGGCTACGCCTGAGCCGGAGGCGCGGGGAAGTCGATGGAGGCTTTTTGCCCGCGGTCGGTGACCCCGATCGACTCGTACAGGCCGTCCAGGTACCGGCGACGACGCTCGGCCTCGGCGGCCGGGATCCAGTACCGCTCGTTCACCGGCCCGAACGCCTGCCGGTACGCCTGGTGCGTGTAGTCGCCGTGGGTCCACGGCGCGTTGTTGATGCGCTCGTTGACGGTGGAGTGCACGAACGGGTGCCCGGTCCGTTCCTGTACGCGGGACAGGGCCGTGAACTGGGCAGTGAGGGCGTGGATAGTGACGTCGACCGGCACCGGGACGGGCAGCTCGGCGGCGAGTTCGTCGCCCCCGGTCGCCTCGTACACAGCCGTCTTGAGCGCCATCACCTTCAGCGCGGTCTCCAGCAGGGGCCGGGCGTCGCGGGTGACGTCGAACTCGATCACCAGCGGGCCGCCATAAAAGTCGTCTCACTCACTGCTGTACGCCGCGCATCCGTCCATGACGGTGGTCATCTCGGGGTCCTGGTACCAGTCGGTGAGGATCTGACGGGCCTTCTCGGCGATCGTCTCGGGGCGGGACGGGTGAGCGCTGCGGACACGTCGGTTTCCCTTCGCTCGGGGCTGTACCCCCTCACTGCACCGCAGCCGCCGCATGCAAGGGATCGCTGCTCCGGTTTCCTCAACTCCTATGCGGAGCCCGCATAGTTCATGCCGAACCGTGACGGTATGTTGACCGCCGACTACCGTGGTGGTGTCCCCGCGTGCGGGACGGTGGAGGTCGCATGACGAGTCTTCCAGTGGCGCTGACTCCGGACCTCGGCGCGGTGATCCGCGGCAGCCGGGTAGCGCAGCGCATGTCGCAGACGGAACTCGGCGCGCTGCTCGGCTACACGCAATCGTGGCTGTCGCGGGTGGAAGGCAACCGGCTCACCCCGAGCTGGCCTGATCTGGTACGCCTGGCACGCGTGCTGCGTCTGTCCTTAGGGGACCTGACCCCGGAACGGGCCGCGGGCACGGTGCCGGCGGGCACTATGGTGCCCGAGGCTGAAACCCGGTGGAACTGGAGGACGATGTGCGGCGCAGGACCTTCCTCACAGGCGCGCTGCCGTGGGGGCCACGGCGGCCGCGCCCGCAGCGCACGCGGCCTCCTCCCGTTCCTCCGGTCCACTCGACGGGCTCGACGACCTGCTCACCTACGGCCTCCCCCGGCCGGCCGGGGAAGCGTCCGTGCCAACGGTCGCGGCCGCCGTTCAGGAGTCGAGGACGCAATTCCTCGCCTGCCGGTATACGGACCTCGCCCGCACACTGCCGCAGCGCCTCGCGCTCGCACAGGCCCTCGGCGATGACGCCGGGCACACAGCAACGGCCCAGCTGTGGTGCGTGGCGAGCAGGGTGGCGATCAAGTGCGGCGATGACCGGATGACCGCTGTGGCAGCCGACCGGGCCGTCACAGCCGCCGCACGGGCCTCCTCGCCTCTGGTGATGGCCGAGGCCCTCCGGATGGTCTCCAGCGCCCACCGCCGCCACGGTCAGCACGAGCGGGCCACTCAAGTCGCCGTCCGCGCAGCCGACATGCTCGACTCCGCGCACGACACCCACCGGACCGGCCTGCTGTCCACCCGAGGAAACCTGCTCGCCACGGCCGCCTACAGCGCAGCCAAGGCAGGCGACGGCCCTGGAGCACGCGACTTGCTCAACGCGGCCCGCTTCCACGACCGCGAACTGGGCCGCAGCATCAAAGCACCGGGCGCTTGCGGGTACTTCGGGCCCGCACAGGTCGCCCTGCACGAGGTGTCGGTACATCACCTCCTCGGAGACGCCGGCGCGGCCATCGCCACCGCACGGGGCATTCCGACCACCGGCCTGCCCCGCGAACGGCGCGTGCGACTGCACTGGGAAATGGCCCGCGCCCACCTACTGTGGGGCCGCGACCGGGAATGCCTCGCACAGCTCTTCGAGATCGAGCGCCTCGCCGCCCAGGACGTAAGGCGTCCGGCCGCACACGCCCTCGCCCTGGACCTGGCACGCCGCGCCCAGCCCGTACCGGGCGCCCTGGCATTCACCCGCCGCATCGGAGCTGCCTGACTGGCATCCGGTCAGGGCTCCGCAATACCGCGACCGTGACAGAGGGATCAGCCGCGGTCACCGGCGAGTGGCGCTCGGACCGGTCACGGCGCCTGTGTCTTCGGTGGTTTGGCCGCGGGGCAACGTGTGGCGCCGGGCTGGCAAACTGGCACAAGGCGCCTCTGGCCGAACGGGAAAGGACCCGAAATGGAGCCTTCCGAGCAGCCGCGGGACGCCGAGCGCGGTGAGACCTACGTGCTGGGCGGTCGGCTGATGGTCATGCCCGGTCTCCCCAGTATCCGCTGCGTGGCCCGCAAGGTGACCGGTACGCGCGTTGTGTGACCCACCTGCCGAGCCTCCCCACCTGGAGAGAGTCCCTTCTCGGGCTCCCCACCGGCAGCGGCTTGCTGTGGGTACGCGCCACACGGGTCCCTGACCACCTCGTCAACCAGTTCACGGCCCAGCACTGCAACCGCCGCCGCTCCGCAGCCAGGCCGCTTACAGACGACGTCGCACCGCAATGGGAAGCCTTCACCCCCGCGCGGCACCCCGGCGCCCACACTCTCTCGCTCCCGAACGGCCAGTGGACCATCCTTCCCTTCACAGCCGACTGTGGGCGCGGCACCGACGCTGGCGGGTGAACCCCACGCCAGCCGCGTTGTTCCCATGTTTCGGGTTCGTGCCCTGGTCAGCCCACCCGGCCCCCGCGCTTTCCGGCCACTGCCAGCCCGCGGTCCCGCCTCCGTAGTCACTCTGCTGTGCTGCTGCCGCGCCGTCGTCCCGTACGAGACAGCCGTCCCACCCCGCCCTCGGCGCCGTGCGGCCATCGCTGTGAGCGACCGTCCCGCTCCCGCCAGACGGCTCTGCCCGTCGAAACCCAATGGAGGTCCGCCTCAAGGCGCAGCCGAATTCAGCCTCACCATCCAGGGGGATCCGGCACTGCCCGCTCTCGGCGCGAACACCGGGACCTGAACAAGGTTGCGCCGCATAGGTTGTGAGCATGTCGAACTTCGCTGATCAGCTTCGGACCCGCCTACCCGATGACTTCGTGATCCCTGAACCCTTGGAACGCGCATGGTCATGGATGGAGGCCCAGGGGTGGGGCAGCAGCAACTCCCATGACTACTACCTGACGCCGTACGCGGGCGAACGGCAGCTCGGGGTCGTGTTCTCGCCGGGCCTCACGCTCGATGGCTGGTTCGAAGCCGGTGACACCGGCTTCGATCGACTCGTACCGTTCGTCGACCTGGACGGCAGCGGGAGCCTCGGCGTCCTGTGGAGTGACGACAGACGCGACATTCAGGTGGGCGCACTCGGCGGGGAAGGCCAGGTCTCCCTACTCGCGGAGAACACGCTCGACTTCCTCCGTCTGGTCGCCATCGGGTACGAGGAGGTCGGCTCATACCTCGACGGCGAACCCGAAGACGAAGAGGCCGTCGAGGGGCACGCCGCGTTTCGATCCTGGGTCCAGGACGAATTCGACGTCGTGGTGCCCAACGCCTGGCGATACGCGGATCCCGACCCGTTCAACGCCTGGGTGTCGGCGGTGAAGGGAGGGGAGCACACCACGTACTGAGGCCGTGCCGTGGAGTCGAGGCCGGTGGGTGGTCGCTAAGGGTTCTCCCGTAACTGATATTTGGCAGCACGAGAGTGGCTGGCCCGGATCGCAACCCGGATCCCCCCTTTTTTTATTGGGAGGCACCGGACTCGGTTCACCTCTGGGACCGCACGACACAGCAGCGGCTCGTTGTGCTTTGGCCCAGTTCCCCACCGGGTACCCGCCCCATACCGCGGTCGCCGGCGGGAGGAAGTGTCCGCGCGAAGCCGCCCACTCCCGGGCCGCGGCAAGGCCTTCTTCGAAGGTGTGGTCCTGGTGTGACCACACCATCCCCAACTCATCCAGCTCCGCGATCCGCTCGACGTCGAGCTGCCCGGCCTTGCGGGCCTTGCGTCGGGTGGCGAGCCAGGTCCCGAGGGGGAACCGGGCGGGTGTCCAGTGCTCGGGTGTGATGTAGTTGTAGAGGACTCGGAGTTGCTCGGCCCTGGTCTCCTTCACCCACCGGGCTGCGGCTTCGATGCCGCGCCGCCAGTATTCGTTCTCGGGTTCCAGTACCCGCAACCGCACGAATCGCGCGAGTTGCGCGGGGTCCCTTGGTGAGGAGAATTTCAGCAGCTCCCGCGCCCCGGCACTCACCGCCCCGGCCGCCGCACCCTCGCCTTCGCTTGGGGCCCCGTCGTCACCCGGAAATTCTTCCCCGTCACCAGCACCAGCGGCTCCACCGGTGTCTTCTCTGGTCCGACTGCCGCTTCGGGCTCGGGAGTCGGTGAGGGCTTCGATGGTCTCGGTGTCGTGTGCGCGGAGCGCGGAGAGGATGTTTGCGAGGCCCTGGTATGCCGCGGAGGACAGCATGTCTTCGGGATTCTCCTTTTCTCCGAGGAATGCGGGAACGACGAGCGAGGCGACTTTCCTTGCCCGGGGCGCATTCTCAGTGCGCGCCCGACCATTTGCACGATGTCGACCATCGATCCGCGTACATCGCAGAAGGCGACCGAGTCCGCGATCGTGTCGACGCCTTCTCCGAGGACCTTTACCGAGGCCAGTACCCGCAGGGCGGCGGGCAGCAACTCGGGCCCGGCGCCCCCCCCGGCGCCTGGTGCTCGTGCTCGATGACGTCGGAGTCGAACTCCTTCAGCACCGCCCGCCGGTGGGCCGGCGGGTGGTCTCCGTACGCCGTCGGTGGCCGAGACGCTGGACTGGTACATCCGGTGCTTCCCCGCCGAGGCGTACACCACCATCGGGGAGATCCAGCGCCAGGCCCACCACACCTGGAAGGCGCCGGCGGCGGACACCCTGAGCGCGCTGCGCTCGGCGCTCTCGCTCGACGGTGAACTGACCGACGAACAGCGTGCGACGTACTTCGCCCTGCTCGAACCGCACGAGGACACCGACTGACCCGTCCGCGCCGCCGCACGACGGGGGCCGGAGCCAATGCCAGTGGCTCCGGCCCCCGTCGCGTGGACAGGCGGTGTCAACCTCGTACAAGCGAGGTTGGTTTGAGGGGCCGTCCTCTTTACGCTGGGGCCGCCTTTCATATGGGCCTCAACGGAAACAGGGGGGCGGACGCTATGCGTCTACCGGATGTTCCTCGGAGAATCAGTACCGTATTTCTGATCGTCGCGGCGGCGTTGATGCTGGTCGTCTCCGCGACGGCTGCTGCCGCGCCGTCGCCCCCGGCGGGGAAGCCCGCGGCAGCTGCGGCGGATAATTCACTGAAGGTGCTGAGTTTCAATATGGCGGGTGGCTGGACATGCACCGTCAACCGTCCCAACGAGCCGGGCGAGGATGACTCCAAGCTGTGTGACGAGAGGGACCCGGGGGGCGAGGACGGGGCGCCGTACGACGCTGAGCGCACAGAATCACCGAAGGCGCTCAGAGACTCGATCCTCACCAACAAGCCGGACATCGTACTGCTGCAGGAGGCATGCCGGGACTGGACCACGGATGTCGCCGCTGCGGTGGGGTACACGTACGAGTTCCAGGCCGCGACGGAGGGTACGGGGGCAGAGCACGAATGCAAGATCCGTGAGGGCGGGGAAGAGTCCCGTGACCACGATTTCGGAGTTGCCGTCCTGACCGCCCCTGGTCTCGGGGCACCCGAATTCACGGAGTACAACCTCGGTAATCAGGGCGATGACGAGTACCGCTGGATGCTCTGCGCGGACTTCGCGGCACGTAATCTGACCGCCTGCTCCGGCCACACCAAGGAGCTTTCGCAGAGCCAGACCGACAAGGCGGCGGACGTGCTGGCCCGAGAGTACCCGGGCCGGACGAAGATTCTCGGTGCGGACTTCAACGCCAGTGATCCGTACGGCAGTCACGAGAAGCAGATGAACAGCATCTACCATCCCGCATACACGGATGGTGATGGTGCCGCCGTGCCGAACACCTCCGGTGCCTATCAGGAAGTCTTCAGCCCGTGCGGTGAGAGCATCGCCGAGGAGTCGGCATCCGGTGTGCGGTGCAAGAGCTATGGCGAGGGAGATCATTCCCGGCCGAGCAAGCATGTCGTCTGGCTGAACAAGCAGAAGATCGACTACCTGTTCGTGTCCGAGTGGGTCACCGTCACCTCCCGGGATGTCACCGACGCCAAATTCTCCGACCACCGGATGCTGTGGGCCACTCTTGACGTGCCGTCACACGGCGCCGGCATCCCCGTTTCCACCACCGGGAATCTGCTCGGATACGCCAGCCCGTACAGCGGTGAGGTCACCGGTCTTCTCAACGGCGGGAAACCGAGGGTCTACTGCCGTCAGTGGGGCCGGCAGCCGGAGGGGACGCCCACGAATCACTGGTGGCTGCTGACCGACCTCGACGAGGGCACCCCCTGGCAGTTGCAGTGGGTCTCGGCAACGGGCCTCGCCAACTGGGGTGACGACGAAGCCCGGGACGACACGGGCAAGAACCTGCCCCTGTGCGCGGGGAAGATCACCTGAACCGTCGGCCATCCAGCTGACGCCGGTGTCGGACGGTCTGATTCAGCCGTCCGCGCCGGCGCAGCCGTGTTCGGGCCAGTTGACGAGTTCGATGGGCCGGTCACCGGGGTGTCCCTGGGCCAGGGCGGGGCGGCGGAGCCAGGTGAGCTGGACGACGGCCCACGGGCAGGGGCGGACGGCGACGGGGGCGTCCTCGCAGCCGACCGGCAGGCCGCGGCGGAGAAATAGTGCGCCGGCGCAGCCGATCCTGTCGGCGGCGTATCGCCGTCCACGATCAGCCTGCAGCTCAAGAAGATGCGCTCCAGGGGTATCGACATCTCCACCCGCAGCCCCGCCCGCACCGGTACTGCCCGCACTGGGGCGGCGACCTATGACGCTGCAACCGGGGCAGTGACTTGCACCCGTTGTCGGTACCCAATGGGACAGTAGTGGCATAACTGATTTCTCTCTTCATCTCCTGGTTTCTCAACGGCAGTTCGAGGCGGAAGAGCTTCCGCCTGTGGCTTCCGCCCGCGGCTTCCGCCTACACCGGACGGCAGCTGCGACGTGTGCAGCTGCAACTGCAGGTACCGGGCCATCTGCAGGACGATCTCGAAAGCGACCTCAAGGCCGCTGCCGCTTCTGCTGGACAACCCCTTGCGGGGGAGGGCACCGTCTGGCTGGTGTCCGGCCACAGTTACTCGTACACCGACAACGCGCAGCCGCTCGTGTACACCCACCGTCTGGAACTCCAAGAGGTGGAAGACCTTCAGGCATCCGCCGTGGAGGTCGCAGGGCTCGCGCTCACCCCGATCCTGTACAAGGAAGACGTCCACGAAGAAGCGCTCATGGTGTTTCTCGTCGCCGACGTCTCCAGCAAGGAAGGCGAGCGCCTGGAGGAGCTCATCGTCACGCAGGAGGACCGGTACGTCGACGTCGTCCGCCGGGGCGTTAGCGAGACCCCGTCCGCATGCGCTTCGGCCGCTGTCTGTGGCAGCAAGGTGAAGGCGGCGCCCGGCGCTACAACCTGACACTTGTCGCCGACGAAGGCCAGCCGGAGCCCCCCGCTGGGCACCGCGGCGTTCAACCAGCCCCAACTCGGCCGCACCACCGAGAGGACCGTCGCCAACGCCAAGGCGTTCGACCTGCTCGTGGAGCAGCTTCGCTCTCAAGGAGTCCTGACCGAAGAGGTCGCCACCAGCATCAAAGCTGCCGCACTTCCGCACGACCTCACGCTTCGAGAGAGCCGCGAGTTCTGCCGCACGAGCAAGATCGAAAACTTCTGGAACTGAGTTCCTACCGATGAGGCAGGACGGCCGGTGCGCAGCCCACGGCATTGCCCCACCAGAGTCTTCCCGGCAGCGGCCGCAGAGCGGCAGTCCTCGAGTTCGTCCGCCGGCGGCGCGTCCGGACCGAGCACCGGCACGATCCGCAGGAGGTTCTCCCCTGCCTCGGCCCACAGCCCCATCGGCCGTTCCGCGCTCCGCTCGAAGACGACGTCGCCGTCCGGGCCTTCGCCGGTGCGGACCCGGGCCAGCGTGCCGACGCCGTCCTCGGGATGGTCGGGCATGAACGCCACAACGGTCCTGTACCCAGGCCCCTCGGTCACGCCGAAGACGTGGCCGCGCCCGGCAGCGAGAGCCGCGCCCACCTCGTTCAGCCCCTGGCCGCCGTCGGCCGCAGTTCGCAGCCGGCCTACGTGGGTGTCGGCTCCGGGCGCAGCGAGGCGAGCGGAGAGTCGGCCGTTCTCCACCGAGCGCAGCTGCTGCGTCCCGGGGCACCGGCCGTCCCGCGTCCGGGATGGCCGTGCCGTGCGCCCCGGTGGGGGTGCGGGTTTTCCGATCAGGGGTGGGGGTCTGGCTCGGAGTCACGGTGCCGCACCGTGGTGGGGGGACACACCTCCGGTGCGGTGTGCGGCTAACGCCACCCCGGCCCGGTAACGGGGCTACCTCCGGTGTCCCCGAATCCCCTCACCACCGTGCGGCCGCGCGGACCACGCCCCACCCGCAGTGCTCAGGCAGCGAGATCGACGTTCAGGAACTCCCGAGTTGTCAGACCGCGCTGTACCGCGCCCAGGCTCACGAGCTTTGCGGTCAGCAGGACCAGTTCGGAGAAGAGGAAGTCGGCTCCGTGAAGCGGCTGTTCGGTCTCAAAGCGGTGCACAGTCATGTCGAAAAGCGGTGCACAGCCATGTCGAAGGCCTTGAGAGCCAAGCGGATGTCCGTCGTGGGGCGGACCGCCTCCCAGGCCGTCACGAGGGCGGTCAGCGCTTCGAGTAGCGAGCGCCGCAAGGGCGTGTGGATGAACCCGTATCGCATGATTCGGGCGACGGCCTCCGGTGTCGGCGGCTCGCTGCAGTACCGCCGCCACAGCCCACCCACGCGGGCTGCGGTCATCATCGACAACGTCGTTGCCCCCACGTCACCGTGCTTGCTGCGCATGGTCGCCAAACCAGAGGACGCCGCGACAGAGGCGTTTCGTGCGGGACGGTCGGCGCACGCGTACAGGATGGACTGCACCGTCACGCGCGCGTCCTCATCCAGGATCGTCATGCCTTGCTCAGCAAGCACGGCCCGTGTCGTGTTCCGCTCAGGCCGACAGCCACCCGATCGGAGTACGACGCTGCCGCGCAGCGGCCTGAGCTCACCAACGGTCTCGGGCTCGCTCATGCCGCCCACTCCAGTCCGAGTTCGGCCAGCGTGGCGAGCTTGTCCTCGGTGAGCTTGGCTCGCCGGGACTTCGTGTTCGACAGCCACACGCCCAGCTTCACCTCCGAGCCGTCCTCCAACGTCTCCACAAGGCCCCTGGGAACCGTCACCGAGCCCTCCCGAGCGGACGTACTGCGCCATGGCCGCCACGCCCTTCTCGAAGGCGCCCAAGGCCGTCTTCGAGGACTTCGCGGGGGCTTCCTGCTCCGGGGGCATCGGCACGACACCGAGCTGCTCCAGGCGCTCGCGCTGCCCGTCCATCAGGGCCGTCCAGACCCCGTGCTGGCGCTGCTTGGCCAGCCACTGCCCGACGGGGCGGTCCAGGGCGGTCGCGGACCGCGGAGCGCACAGCGTCCAGTGCTGCTCGTAGTACGAGCGGGCCGCCGCGGCGGCTTTGGGGACGGCCTGGACGAGCGGGAAGAAGGGGCACGCCGTCATGTGGCTTCGTACCCAGGCAGTCGGCCGCGCAGCTGGCCTGACGTCACGTCATCACCGCGCTCTCCCGGGCGGAGCCCGAGCTGGCGCGGTTCAGGGCGCGGGGAGTGTTCCCACGGTGGGTGGAGGGTGGCGCTTTTCCGGGACCATCCCTGCGGGCGAGGATGTGAGTGGGGCAGTGCGGGCCCGGCAGGGGCTGGACCTTCGGCACCTCCACACCACCGCGGGAGGCATGGCCGCTTCATGGGAAAGGCGTGGAGACCCGACCGCTGCCGATGGCGTTTCGCTCCGCGTTGCGCCCAGCCGCCCGCTCCCGGCAGGTGACTAGAGATGATCTATAGGTCAGGGTATCGTGCAGAGATGAGCCTCACCACGATTCAGGTCGACTCCGCTGTCCGCGACCGTCTGCGGATCCTCGCCGATGCCGCGGGGACCAGCATCGGCGGGATCGTCGCCGACCTGGCCGCCCACACGCTCACGCCGGCCGAGCTGCAGGAGCGTACGGTTGCGGCGCGCCGGGTGTTGACCGAGGAGTTCGGCGCTCGCCTGGACGACGTAGCCGAAGGGCAACGGGCGGAGGAATTCTGGGCCGGCCTTGAGGGCACCGGCCCCGCCGCGTGAGCGCCACCGCGGTCGTCTTCGACCACACCGCACTGGCCGCGCTCGGGACCGGCCACAGCTTCCTGGCCCATCTGGTGGAGGCCGCGCACCGCGATTCCCGCCGCCAGATCCTCATCCCCGTCCTGGCCCTGACCCGCGCGGAACAGGACCGCCCCGGCAGCGCCGAGCACTTCGGCGCCCTGCCCGCACTGTCCTTCGTCGACCTCGACTTCCCCACGGCCAGCGCGATCGGCGCCCACGGCGCGGCCGGCCACGCCTGGGAAGTCGTACACGCCGCACAGGTCGCCCGCCCGGGCCCGTACTGGCCCCAAGGCCTGACCCTGTTCACCACCACACCGGACCTCTACACGCAGTTGGACGTCAAAGCCTTCCCCATCGCTCCGACCGGATCGTCCTGAACGCGCGTCTACACAGCCTGGAGCGGCGCCGCACGTCCCTATCGCACGGCCGCCTCGTTGGGCTCGGCATGACGATGTACGACACCGCTCCCCGGCCAGCTCCGAAGGCGGAGGGCGCCATCCCGACGACAGTCCGCTCCGACCCAAGCGAGTCCCACGAGATCGATCAATGGCTCCTGGATCTGAGGGTCCAGACCGGCGTCCGCTGGGACAAGTCAGAGGTGATCCGTGAACTGCTGCGCATGGCGCGCGCATCCGACGGGATCCTGCGCGACGCGCTGACCGCCCGCGCCAAGAGGGCCGGCGCCTGACACAGCGCGAAGGGGCCACGCCGACTCCGGCGTGGCCCCTCGCGCGGTTCCTGACGGCCGCTACGCCGTTGCCCACTCCAGCCCAAAGTCCGCCAGCGCCTGGAGTCGTCCGCGCTCAGCTTGGCGCGCCTGCTCTTGCTGTTGCTCAAAAGCCCCAAGCCGGGCCTCAATCCCGTCCTCAAGCCGCTCTATGTGAGCCCTGGGGACCCTCACAACGCCACCCTGCTGAAGCTTCTTTTGAACAAATCCCAACGCCACCGATCCTGCTCACCAGCGCATGTCCAGTTGGTCCAAATCTCGGCGTCGTTGGTCGGTGAGTTTGTCTGCCCGGCGGCGTACGTTGGTGGTCCACATGCCCAGGGCGACGGGCACGGTGTCCTCGGCGGTCACTTCGCGTCCGGTGGCGGCGGGTCCTGCTACGTCGAGGGGCACCTCCTCAACGTGTTTTCTGGGTACGTTCAGGTGCCCTTCCCGTGCGTGGAACTGTCGTGCGGCAGCGAGGTTGAGGGCCCATTTGTCGTCCTGGGTCCGTTTCGCTGGTCGTGTGGCCTGCCGTTCGGCTTTCCCGGCTGGTTTCAGGCCGAGGGTGTTCTCCAGTAGCCATACCTGCGCGGGTAGCAGTTCGTCCCATCCGCGCTGCTGTGCCTGTACCCAGCGTCCCAAGTCCTCGCCGTGGGCGATGACTTCACCTACCGCGGTCGGTACGGTGCCGCCGTCGCGGACGTGTGCCTGGAGGAGTCGGAAGGCGCGTTGCCAGCCCACGTCCCATGCCGGGGCCCAGTCGGGGTCGATGTCCTCCAGCGCCCTGCGTCGGGATTCCGGGAGTGCGCCGGCTGCGGAGCCGGCGGGGAGGCCGGCTTCGCGCCGGGCTTCGAGCTGGTCGGCGAGTTTGGCCGCGGCCCGTTGCGCCTTGGCCCAGTTCCCTACCGGGTATCCGCCCCAGACCGCGGTTGCCGGGGGGAGGAAGTGCCCGTGCTCACCGGCCCATTCCCGGGCGGCGGCGAGGCCTTCTTCGAAGGCGAGGTCCTGGTGCGACCACACCATCCCCAGCGCATCCAGCTCCGCGATCCGCTCCGCGTCGAGCTGCCCGGCCTTCCGGGCTTTTCGTCGGGTGGCGAGCCAGGTCCCGAGTGGGAACCCGGCCGGCGTCCAGTCCTCGGGGGTGATGTAGTCGTACGGCACCCGCAACTGCTCAGCGCCGGTCTCCTTCACCCACCGGACCGCGGCCTCGATGCCGCGTCGCCAGTACTCGTTCTCCGGCTCCAGCACCCGCAATCGGACGAACCGCGCGAGCTGCGCCGGATCCCTCGGCGAGGAGAACTTCAGCAACTCCCGCGCCCCGGCACTCACCGCCCCCGCCGACTCGGCCTCACCCTCGCTCAGGGTTTCGGCGTCACCCGGAAATGCCTCTGTCCGACCCTCATCCTCGGCTCCACCGGTGTCTTCGCCGGTCCAACTGCCGCTGCGGGCTCGGGAGTCGGCGAGGGCTTCGATGGTCTCCGTGTCGTGTGCACGGAGCGCGGAAAGGACCTTTGCAAGGCCCTGGTAGGCGCCGGACGACAGCATGTCCTCGGGATTCTCGTCTTCTCCGAGGAATACGGGAACGACGAGCGAGGCGACTTTCCCTTCCCTGGGCCGCATTCTCAACGCACGCCCGACCATTTGCACGATGTCGACCATCGACCCCCGCACATCACAGAAGGCGACCGAATCCGCGACGGTATCGACGCCCTCTCCGAGAACTTTGACTGATGCCAGCACACGCAGCGCCGCGGGCAGCAGCTCGGGCCCGGCACCGGCGGGCGCCGGGTGCTCGATGACATCGGAGTCGAACTCCTCTAGGACCGCACGCCGGCGGGCGGGCGGGTGGTCTCCGTACAGCCAGCTCGCCCACACCCGCTGCGGATCCGGATACGTCCGCGGGTCCTGCTCCCACAACCGGCCCGCGGCGTCCGCGATGCCGCCGGCCATGGCCTCGGCCTCGGCGACGCGGGAGTGGAAGGTGAGTACCTTCCGCAGGTTCTCCTGCGCGGCCGCGGTCAGCACACCCGCCTGCAACGCGGCCAGCCGCGCCCCACGCACCCGCTCGGTCCCCATGCCCAACTGCGCACGGCGCCCGTATTCGGGGTCGCGGATGTCGACGCACACCACCTGATACGGCGCAATCAACCCCCGTCCGATCGCCTCCGACAACGTCAGCTTGTACGCGACGGGCCCGAAGACGGGGGAGTCCTCGCTCATGCTCGCCACCAGCCGCGGCACCTCATCACTCCGTGGTCCCGGGGCGGCTTCCCACACCCGCGGTGTGGCGGTCATGTACAGCCGGCGCGCCGCGGGGATCTTCTGCTGGTCGTGCACGGTGGCCCATGGCTTGAGGCCGTCCCCGCTGGTGCGGTGCGCCTCGTCGACCACCACCAGGTCCCACGCGGCAAGGCCGGCCGCGTGTGCCTGCTGGAGGACACCCACCGAGGCGTACGTCCCGAACACCGTCACGGTGTCCAAGTCCTGTGTCCAGGCGACGAGTTCACCCGCATCCGTGGTGCACGGCACGCCCTGGGAGTCCCGTGCCGACAGTCGGCACACCCCGACCATCGCCCCTGCCCGTCCGCCGTCCCGACGCCACGCGGTCGCCAGCTGCACCAGCAGGTCCCGTGTCGGTACCAGCACCAAGACCCGCCGCGCACCGAGTCGTTGGGCTGTCGCAGCGGCGATGAGGGTTTTGCCAGAGCCGGTGGCGGCGATGCACTGGCACCGCAGCCCATCGGCCGGCAGATGCCCGTCCGCGGGTGTCTGCAGGGCCCGGAGGATGGCGTCGACGGCCTCGACCTGGTGCGGCCGCAACACCGCTGCAGAACGATGCGCGTGATCGGATTCGGTTCCCTCTGCGGATTTCATCTTTCTGTCCCTGACTTCTGCGATAGAATTGCCGAATTCGTGGCGGCCAGGATTCGGTTAGCGAATCTGCGTCGTCGTCACTTGGTTCTGTCGACTCCTAGCCAGTCCTGGATTCGGTGGTCTGCCCTCAGGCCCTAAGATACCTGGCATCTAGTTTGACACACATGTCTTCGGATGTAGAGTTGGTTGGGCTGATCGGGCCGCTTGGCCGCCAAGGTGGAAGTCTTGCATCAAGATCGAACTGATACACCGTCGCCAGCCTCAACCGGTAAGACCCATGCCCCGCGTGACGTCCCCAGGCCGGATCGCGGAGCGATCCGAGCCGCGGACAACGGAGTTGGCCGCACCGGCCACGGAGTGGCCGGCACGCAT
>NZ_JBHVRR010000040.1:0-53106 GCF_042885635.1 Streptomyces sp. NPDC058045
AGTTGCCTGCGTGTCACGATCGTCTTTCCTACCGGATCCCCCTTCCCGAGGAACCCGGGTCGGCAAGATTGATCACGACATCACACAGGCCCTAGTGTGAGCCCCGCCTCTGACGCCGTGTTCGGATTTTGTTCACGGGGCTGGTGCCGGTAGCCGACCCCCGGTGAGCCACCGCTGCCGCTGACCGCATCACACAAGGCCCCTGAGTGCCCGAAGAGTTGAGGGAGCGGTCGTCATCTACTCGGTCGTCCTGGCGCGGGCGCCGGTCCCTTGTAGTCGATGACGTACGCCGTTCGTTTCCGCCAACGTGGTAGTGGCCTTGGTGACGCAGTAAAACAGGTCGCCGCCGCAATGCGGGCAGTACCCCCGCGGCCGGGAGCCGCGGGGGGGGGGAGGTGTCGATGCCCTTGGAGCGCATCTTGTCGCCCTGCTCGGTGATCCAGGCACGATACGCGCGCTGGTTCTCGGCCTGCCGTACGTCGGCAGGCTGCCAGGTGTCCACGTTGGCCACCGCGGTCACCTCCAGTTCTGATTCTCCGGCGCCGGTAGATCAGAGTGGCCAAGATCCGTCTTCCTGGTGGCAACTACAGCCGGTGGTCGCTCCCGGGTGCGGAGGGCGTCGTCAGGGCCGCCGGCGGAACCAGCCGCGGCCCCGGCCCGGCTCCTGGTCATCCTCCAGCTCCAGCGGTGCGGTGGCCTGGAGGCGGGCGGCTTCGGCAGCGGCCTCCTCGCGGGCGACATCAGCGGCCTGGCAGGCGCCGCACACGGACACGTCACCGGCACCCCAGGCCCTCCGATGCGCGGTGGTCTCCTCCCAGCGCTGGTCCGTGAACTTCTGTCCGCACCGCTTGCACACGGGGCGCTGTGCCTCCCACTCAGCGGCACGGCGCCGCTGGCCCTCCGTGTTGGCGCGGGCCTCTTGGTCGCGGTAGAGGTCGTCGCCGTCGGGGTTGTTGAGCGCGGCCGTCAGCGTCTGATCGCCCATCCGTCCCAGCCGCCGCCACACCGCCGCACCCGCGCCGTGCTCCAGAAGCTGCTCCAGGGTGGTGACGACGACGCGCACCACCCGGCTGTAGTCCTTCGCCGTGATCGCCTCCGAGTTGAGGCTCTGGTACCGGCGTGGTGCCCAGTAGCGGCGGCCGGCCTCCTCCAGCACGGCGATCGTGTTGGCGACCTTCGCCTCGGTGGTGTCCGCGAACACGAACGCCACCGGCACCAGGCCCTCCCGGCCGGTGGGCGGGTAGACCCGCCGCCACAGCCGCTTCTCGTGGTCGACGACCTGGTCGACGGCGTCCGGCCGGGAGCGGACCAGGTCCACGGTGCGCTTGTCCGCGTCCTTCGGCAGCAGCCGGCCCCACTCCCAGTACCGGCGCAGCTTGGCGACCAGGTCGTGCGCGTCCTCGGTACGGCGGTCGATCTCCAGCAGCAGCACCGGCACCCCGGCCTACGGCTCCCGCACCACCAGGTCCGCCCGCTGCACGTAGCCGGTGCGGAGCCGGTGCCCGATCTCCGTCTGGAAGCCGAGCCGGTGGCCGATCCCGGCGCGGTGGAGTTCGGCGGCCGTCAAGGTGACCGCCGCGGCGTGGTCGTCGTAGCCGGTGCCGAGCAGCTCCCCGGTGTCCGGGGCGTACTCCTGCTTGCGCAGCACCGAGACCCGTATGCCCTTCGGCTCCAGCAGCTGCCTCGCCTCGCCGCGTCCGCGCTTCGTCAGCACCCACACCTGCCGCTTGTCCTCCTGCACCGACTCGATCCTCACCAGCGGGTGGTCCTCCAGATCCAGGAGGTTGTCCCGCGTGAGCCGGTCGTGCTTGTTGTCCGGACGGGTCAGCTTCCAGAGCTGGTAGGGCGTAGCCCTCTGGAAGATCCACAGTGCTTGAAGGAGTTCCCGGCGTCGAGGTCCGGTCGAAGTCCTCCGGTGCTTGGGACGCCTTGCTACATTCACATGAGGGTTGCCGGACCTGCGACGACCTCCTGCCCGCAGTGCCTGACCTGCGGAAACGCCCGGTCGCTGAGCGCCGGGCGCGGAGGGGGTGATGGAGGGGTCCGCGGAGGGGGCCTCTCCGGTCCGGTCAAGGGGCTGCTCAGAGTCGTCTGGGGTCACGGGGTGCTCCTGCACGGTGGGGCGGGCCTACTGCCGCCGTTCACTTCGTACAGGTGTGGAATTCAGGCTCCGTGTGACGCCGGCCTGGAAAACCCCTCCGTCGTGACCGCATCGTGATCAACCTGGAGGAGGGAGAGTTCTCTCCTGCGGCGGCCGGACGCTGTCCACAGGGCCGCGGTTCGAGAGTGTCTTCGAGGCCGCCGCGATCTTCGAGGCGGCCTCGAAGATGAAGAGTCACCCATGCCCGAGAACATCGTCACCGCGCCGCTCGCCCCGATGGAGCCGGAAGACGTCGCCACCGCCTTCGCCTACATCCGGGCGATGCAGGCCCACACGACATCGACACCGCCGGCGCGGTCGCCACGCCACGGGCCCAAAGATGCGCCAACTGCTCCTGGACGTCGCCGCGCGCGTCTTCATCCCGGTCACCGCTGTGGACGACTGTGACGGGGAGCCGTGCGCCCACTCCTTCATGGCGGCGGCGCTCGGGCGACTGCTGCTGGAGGTCCTGTGCAACGGCGACGGCGCCTGCCTGGCCTTCCCTTGCATCGCCCAGACCATCATCCGCTTGACCGAGAACATCCTCACGCGCAGCTCGGTCAGCGACAGCAGCACCTTCCGCTTGGGCAAGTGGGTCCGGTCGGCGGCCTGCCGGTCCAGCGCGTAGTCGGCCCGCTCCCCCGGCCGGTGCCCCCGCCGGTTTTCGTAGTCGGCCCGCACCGACCGGTACGCCGAGGAGGGGATCCGGGTGTACTGGGTGGATCCGGGCGCGCGGCCGTCGCAGTGGATGAGCGCAGTGCCTGCCGTCCGGGTCAGGGCTCCGCAGGAGCGGGATTAGCCATGGGTGGTGGACGACGGGCTCGCCGGGTTCTTCTTCCACAGCGGGCGGTGGGAGTTCCGGGAGCAGACGTTTGGAGCGGTTCGTGCGCTGGGCGTTGGAGGGGCAGCTCACTCCGGCTGAGGTGCTGCCCCGGTACAGGGGGGGTCTACCGGGTGGTCGGCGGTGAGCAGCGGCGGTTCTGGCGGGATCATTGGTGGACGTCGCGGAAGTCGATCGCCGATCAGGACCGGCACGAGGTGGTGCGGCAGCAGCAGGAAGCTGCGCGGGCGGAGCGGGAGGCGAGGTAGAGGGAGGTGGAAGAGAAGGAGCGTGCGTGGAAGGCCGAGGAGGGTGCGGTTGCCGCCGGTGGCGGTGGAGTCTGCGAGGGTGGGGAGGTACCAGACGAGGTGGGGGCGGGTGCCGAGGAATTGCAGCGCGAGGCCACGTCTGGCGCGGCACCAGGCGCTGGAGACGGCGAGGGCGTGGTGGGGCCGGCTGTCGCCGCAGCAGCAGAACGAGCTGTTCGCCGCTGTCGCCGAGTACGCCTCGCGCGAGTCGGGTCTGCGGGTGGAGATCCCGGAGAAGCCGGTGATGTGGTCGCAGTACGCCCGCGGCGTTCCGGTCCACGTGCCCGGCAAGCGGCGGACGCTGTACGGGATCGTGCGGCCGTGCCACGATCTCGTCGCCGCCTGCCCCGCGCTCGCGAGGAACGGGTCCTGGCGCGCAGCGCCCAGGAGGCACGCGAACTCGCCCCGTCCTGCCCCGGGGCCGGATCACTCACCTCGATCTGCCCGAGCACGAGCAGCTCACCAGGTGCTGAAGCAGCGAACCTGACAAGCACTTCAACGAGAACCGCACCACACACCCATAGAGTTCGTCACTCGCATCAGCCCCGTTCGTCATCAACTGTCAGTGCAGAACAGCAGGCTGAACGCCACTATCCCCTGACATCTCGGTGCCGAACCGCTGCTGACGCTCCCGCGCGGACCACCGGGCCGCGCGGCCGAGCCTTACCGGAAGCCGTAACCCCGGTATTGACGCCGCCGTGCGGCGGATATGAAGTGGGGGCGCGCTTCAAATCCCCCCACGACGGAAGGCAGTTCCATGCGAGGCAGCACCACTCCATCGGCGTCCGAGGGCAAGCCGGCACGAATGCGCATACGCAGGACGACGCGTGTGCTGGCGACACTGGCAGTGATGGCGGTGGCCGCCGGTGCGGCGGGCGCGTCCTACGCGTCCACGTCCCAGTCCGCCCCCGGCAAGGACACGTCGCACCGTAACTCCCAGGCACGCGAGGCCACTTCGCCGTTCACGGGGCTGCCCGCCGATCCCGCCCCGGTGCTGGCAGTGAAGATCGACAACCACAAGGACGCCCGGCCGCACACCGAGCTGGAAAAGGCCGACATCGTCTTCATGGAGAAGGTGGAGGGCGGCCTGAGCCGGCTGCTCGGGGTCTTCTCCAGCCAGTTCCCCGAAGGGATCGGCCCCGTGCGCAGCGCCCGCGCGTACAACGTCGAGCAGCTGCGGATGTTCGACCGTCCGATCCTCGCCTACGCGGGCGCGCGGCAGGGCGTCGTCGACATGATCAAGAAGTCTCCCCTCCACGGCGTCTCCCACGACGACTACCCGGGCGGGTACTTCCGCGGCGGCGACAACGAGGCCCCGCACAACCTGTACATGCACACCGACAAGGTCCTCGCCCAGGCCCCGGAGGCCAGCAAGAGCAAGGACATCGGCTTCCGCTTCGCCGACGACGCCCCGAACGGCGGCGAGGAGACGAACGAGCGCACAGTCGACTACGGCGGAGCGAAGGCGACCTTCAACTGGTCGGCGGAGGAGGACCGCTGGCTCACCTCCTTCGACGGAGAACCCGCCAAGACCACGGGCGGAGAGCAGTTGGGCGGCAAGACCGTCGTCGTGCAGAAGGTGGACATGCCGGCGGACGACGCCGGCTCTCCGTACGAGAAGACCGTGGGAAGCGGTGAGGCGACGGTGCTCCGTGACGGCAAGGCGTACAAGACCAAGTGGGAGCGTCCGACGGAGGAGTCGGGCACGACCTTCACGCAGGAGAACGGCGAGCCCATGCCGTTCGACCGCGGCCAGGTCTGGGTGGTCTACGAGGAGGCCTGAGCTCCGGCTGAGAGCCAGAACCTGAATACGAGCGTCTGAGCGCGCGTGCGTGAACACAGCACCGGCCGACGGGGGTTCGCGGACCGCCGCCGGCCGGTGCCGGTTTCCGCGCTGACCGGACCGGGGGTCAGAGTTGGTGCGCGGGGGTGCAGGTGGCGAGCGCGGGAGGGGATGGAGGTGTAGCCCGCGATGGCGTGGGAACGCGGGGGTTTGATGCTGAACGCCCCAACCTCCTGACACCTCCGTGACGAACCACTGCCGACACTCCCGCGCAGACCACCAACGGTCCACTCCCGCATTCGCGCACTGGGTCGCACTCGCGGCCCCTGATACCGTGTCTCAACAGCTCGCCAAGGCCGTCTCAACCACCAGGACCATGGCCGTCGTCGGTCGGGCCCTGCTCCCGGACGGCATGAGTGACTCGTGGGGACTCGCCGCAGACACTTCCTCGCCGAGAGCCAACCGCACCTCAGGGCTGGCCTGTCTGGACCCTCAGTGGGCGGGATGTCGTCCCCGCCTACTGAGCGTTGACGACGAGGAGTTCGTCATCGAGACGGCCACCACCCGCCCCACCAGGCCTCTACACGGCCACACCAGAAACCCCTACTCAACACCCCGAAACACCCAAACCGACACCCACCACAAAACCTAAGAAAGACCCCCATCTCACCCCCTCGCACCCTCAAATCCCACCAGAAACACAAAGCATCAGACCAGATAAACCTGCCTATCAAGACCTAAACCCCCGTCACAGCAGGCCCGATGTCAGCAAACGTCAGATGTTCCGCTTCTTTCCGCGCGGGCTTCCAGAAGGGACGGGAAAGTGGCGTGGAGCGCCCTGCGCCAGTGCGGCAGGGGACGGACACCGGTGCCCCACCGCCCGCCATGGGAGAGCGCGCTGTAGGCGGGGCGGGGCGCCGCGAGGCCCAACTCCTCACTGGTGACGGGCAACACCCGTGAAGGTTCCGCGCCCAGAAGCCGGAACACCTCCTGGGCAAGGCCATGCCAGGTGACCTCCCCCCGGCTGGTGGCGTGGTAGACACCCGGGGACACGGCGCCGGAGTACGCTCCCCGGCCCAGACACGCCAGCAGACCGGCCACGTCCTCAGCCCAAGTGGGCTGCCCGCACTGGTCGTCGACCACCCGTACGGTCTCCCGGCTGCTCTCCAGACCGATCATGGTGTCCACGAAATTGCGTCCCCGGGAGCCGTACAGCCACGCCGTACGCACCGCGTATCCCGTACCGGGGAGCAGGCCGAGGACCTCCTGTTCCGCGGCGGCCTTCGTACGGCCGTAGATGTTGTAGGGGGCGGTGGGGGCGTCCTCCGGGTACGGGCTGCCGGCGGTGCCGGAGAACACGTAGTCGCTGGAGACGTGGAGCAGTACCGCGCCCTGGCGGCACGCGGCCCGGGCGAGGTTGCGGGTACCCGTCACGTTGACCCGCCAAGCCACATCCGGATGCCGCTCAGCTTCTTCAGTGGCCGTCCAGGCCGCGCAGTTGACGACGATCCGGGGACGGTGACGAGCGAAGGCCCTCTACAGCGCATCCGCGTCCGTGATGTCCAGGCTCCGGCGATCGAACGCAATCACAGGCTCGCCATTCACAGGCTCGTCCCCGAGCCGCCGAGTGAGATGCCGGCCCAGCAGCCCACCCGCACCCGTCACAAGCCATCCGGACGTCAACGCCCGGCCCCTTCCCCGCGCGCAGGCCTCGCCCCGGCAACGAAGCCGTCCATGCCCACCTGCCCCCTCCCGATCGGCCCCACCTCTCCCGCGGCCACGCTATCGGCGCGGGTGATCTCCCCGAAGACGTTCCACACAACCCACTCCGGGCCGTGAGCAACAGCAGAACGAGAACAGCGACGGCCCCGCCGTATGACAGGCGAGAAGACGCGAGCCCGGGGCGTGACCGGGAGCCCGCGGCGGGGGGCAGCGAAGACTTCACTCCTGACTCCTCGTACTACGCCCGCAGCGTCGCTCCCGCCCTCGCCCACCGGCTGCGCCACCACGGGGTGCTGACAGAGCAGCGCACCTGGACAGGCCTGTACGACCAGAACCGCTTCGACGGCAATATGATCCTCGGCAACGGGCCTGGTCGCCTCGACAACTTCTACGTCGCCTCCGGATTTTCCGGCCATGGGTTTATGCACGCTCTTGGTGTCGGGCGCGGCCTGACCGAGCTGATCCTGACCGGCGGGTACGCCACGGTCGACCTGCACCGCATGGAGTATCAGCGGATCCTCGACGACCGCCCCTACCCCGAACACGGCATCCGCTAGCTGTATTGATCGTTGGAGACGGTTCTCTTGGTCGAAAACCCATCTACCAGGGGCTTCACCCGTCCGTCAGGCCAACTGCCCAGCCGACGCGGGAGGTTGGAAAGGGCTCAGTAGACCCGGAGTCGACCGTGCGCACACTGAAACCGGTGAAATGCATTCTCGGATTCAGTATCGAGAATCATTATCGATAGGCGGTGCAATTAGCCTGTTTGCCGGTGCGTGTTCTCCGTGGCAGCGTTGTCCGTGAGGGTAGAAAAAGGGAGAACGCTCGAAGCTGCCGTCGCGAATGGGCGGTGGTCCGAATTCATGGAGATGAGTGAAGTGGCGACACCTTTGCAGCATCAGCCGCATCCCGGACACGACCATACGCATGGCGCGGGCTGTGGCCACGTGGCGGTTCCTCATGACGATCACGTCGACTACGTACACGACGGGCATCTGCACCGTGAGCACGACGGCCACGCGGATGAGTGCGAGGTGGACGAGCACCGGGAACACACCGGGCACCCCCACGCACACGGTGCAGGCTGCGGGCATGTGGCGGTTCCCCACGGTGACCACATGGACTACGTGCACGACGGCCACCGTCATGCGGCTCACGAGGGCCACTGGGACGACCACTAACTGCTTCGCGAGCACCCGCGGGACACAGAACGCACTCCTACTCCTGGGGGTGCGTTCTGTGTGCTTCCGCATTTCCCGCAGAAAAGGCTTATAGAGGGGGTGGGTGGTCGTTTCTCACCGGCTTGAGTACGGGGGGAGCACTACACACGCCTCAGTGCGATGCCGTGGGTGCATCGCACCGGAGTACGTGTACGCGCGAGGATTCGGTCCGCTCCCGTGGCCCGTGGTGACGGTGGGCGCGCATCAGGTCCCGGCGAACTAGCGAGACGATTTCGGTTCGAGCGATGAGTCGTCGTGTCAGTCGGGGTCTACAAGTGAAGGACCTCCGAGCATCAAGGAGCTGGCTGACATGACTGGCAAGACCGACGAGCAACAGGTCCGCGAACTCATCGAGAGTTGGGTGACCGCTATTCGTGCGAGAGACCTCGAAGGCGTCCTTGCCCGGCACGCGAAGGACATCGTGATGTTCGACGTCCCGCCGCCCGAACGCGGGGTGCGCGGTCTGAGCGAGTATCGAGCAATCTGGCCTGGCTTCTTCGAATGGATTGCGTCCGGTGCTGTCTTCGAAATCGTGGAACTCGATGTCATGACGGGCACAGACGTGGCCTACGCTATCGCCCTCCTGAGATGCGGGAGCCCCGAGGACCTGAACACTGCCCCGGACCAATGTCTTCGCCTCAGTCTCGGACTGGTGAAACGTGCCGATGAATGGCTTGTGCAACACGAACACCACTCCTTCACCTATGTAGTTGATCGGTTCGGTGGCGAGGAGACCGTTCGCGATATCCACGAAGGCTGGTTCGCCGACACAGAGGCGAAGAACCTTGACGGGATCATGAGCCACATCGCCCCCGACGTCGTCTCCTACGAACACGAGGCACCCCTGGAGTACGTCGGGGTCGATGAGGTTCGTGCGATGTGCCGCTCTGGTCTCGAACAGACGCCTGGCCGGGTCACATGGACAGTGCCGGAGTTGAACGTCGTAGTTCGGGACGACCTCGCGGTCGCCTGGGGGCTGAACCACATGACGGCACAGATGCCTGACGGCACCCTCGCCGAGGAGTGGTCACGTGGCACCCGGGTCTTCCGCCGAGAAAACGGGGAGTGGGTGATGGTCCACCAGCATGTGTCCTACCCCCGAGAGCAGGCCCCGGCCGTAGAGGAGGAGCCTGGGGCCTGATGGCCGTTCAGGTGTGGCGGATGTGGAGGATGGCGGCTCGGGCGTTGTGGGTGTCTATGTGCATGGGTATGGTCTTGGTTCGTTTCAGGAGGATTTGGGTGCCGTTGGTGCCGGGGGTCCAGGCGATCTGGTCGAGTCCGTGGGGGAAGGCGCGCTGTTCGGCGGGGAGGAGGAGGGGCATCGAGGTGCGGTTCACGTCGCCGGTCCAGATCACCGGGTAGCCGCGTGCACGCCAGTAGGTGAGAACCTCGTCGCGGTGTTTGCGGAAGTGGAGTTGCCACATGTTGCGTCGCCACTGCTCGTGGGAGTCGTGTTTGCCGTTCCAGGCTCCGGCGACGTAGTGGGTGTTGGCGAAGACGAATCGCAGTCCTGGGGTGTCGGCTCGTTCCAGTAGTGCCTGGGTGATGACGCGGTGGGGTGTGACGCCGGACTTGCCGCCGTGGACCTTGGTGATTCGGCGTTTGAGGATGGTGTATTCGCGGGGGATCGACATCGGCACCCGGTGGGCGTAGGCGTGGTGTACGTAGGCGTTCTGGTAGGCGTTGGCGAAGTAGCGGTTGATGTAGCGGGGCTCCAGGCGGTCGCCGTCTCCTTCGCGTATTTCCTGCCAGCCGACGAGGGGCTTGTCGAGTTGCCCGTTGTGGGATACGGCGTGGCGGACGTCGCGGATGGCTCGTTCGCGCTGGCCTTTGTGGGTGCGGCCGATGTTGGCGGTGATGACGATGAGGCGGTGCCAGCCGGTGGTGGCATCGGCGGGGCCGGATGTCGTCAGCGTTGTGGCGGCGCCGAGGACGGCGCCGCCGCCGAGTGCCAGGGCGCGCCTCCTGCTGATGTCCATGGCGGTGGGTGTCCTTTCGCGTTGGTGGGGCCGTGGGCGGGTGTCAGCGGACTGAGAAGCCGTCAGCGCCTAGGTGCAGTACGCCGGTCATGGGGTGGCGGGTGCTGCCGGTCCACCAGTGCCAGACCACTCGTGGGGTGCCGTCGGCGGCGGGGAAGACGTCCATGCCGCCGGGGCCGCGGTGGTTTTGGGGGAGGCTCTTGTACGGGTTGATGCCGGCGGCGCCGCTGAAGCCGAAGTAGGGGCGTTGTACGCCGCGACGGATCGGTGTGCAGCGGGAGTTGGGCAGGGGTGTGGTGCCGCAGGAGGCGATGCCGGTGGCGTAGCGGGCGCTGTCCCAGTTGTTGCCGGAGTACATGACGTACCAGTGGCCGTTGGAGCGCCACATCGAGGGGTTTTCGATGACGTGGGTGGCGCTGTTGGTTTTTCGGGTGTCCCAGGTGATGTCGGTGCTTTTGAGGATGTCGCGGCGGGTCCGCCAGCGGGCGTTGCCCTGGCGGTCGATGCGGACGGTGGAGATGCCGGTCTCCGCGCCCGAGGTGATGGCGTCGTCCCGGTAGGTGACGTACAGGGTACTGCCGCTGACGAAGGGGTTGGCGTCGATGGCCCATCGGCCGCCGGGTGGGCAGGCCCACAGGCCGGCGTTGCGGAACGGGCCACGGGCGGAGGCGGCTATGGCGCGGCCGATGCATTTCTGGCCGGAGTGCTTGCGGGTCGCTGTGTAGAACATGAAGTAGCGGTTGCCGTAGCGGGTGACTCCGGGTGCCCAAATGGCGCTGCCCGGTTGGGCCCAAGCGCCGGGGCCGCCGGGGAGCGCGTCGCCTGAGGCGCAGTTGGTCATGCCTACGGTGTTGCCGGATCCGTGGACGAGGACGGGTACGTGGAGTTTGCCGGTGGCGTGGTTGCAGCGTTTGCCGCGGCCTGCCGGGGTGGTGGTGCCGTAGGTGACGTAGGTGCCGTTCTTGCCTCGGACGGTGTCGGGGTCGGCGAGAGGGAAGGAGGAGGCGGACGCCGTGGTGAGGGTGTTCGTGGTGTTCGCCGCTGGTGGTGGTTGGTCGGTGGTGGCGGCGACGGTGGTGGTGAGGGCGAGGGAGGCGGTGAGGGCGAGGGTGGTGGCGAGTGCGGCGCGTAGGAGTGGGGTGCTTCCTGGGTTGCGCTGGTGTCGTGTCTCGCTCACGGGCCTCTCCTCAGTTCGCGTGTTGGTGACGTCCTGCGCTACGCCGTGGCGCTTCGGGGAACCGTAGTGCGGGATGGCAGGGACCTGTCAACGAAGCGTCGTTGTCGGGGTGTCCTCAAATTCGGTGCGGTGGGCGGGAGTTGGTCAGGTGGAGCCGACGGAGGGGGGTTTGCCGCCGCGTAGTGCGTTGCCGATGAAGGCGAGGACGCGGTCGGCTTCCGAGCCGAAGGGGTTGTCGGTGACCATGTAGGTCCAGGTGGACGAGGGGCGTCGGAGGCCGAGGTCGGTGAGGCTGGTGGCGTCCTCGGGGGCGTGGTCGAGGAGGTGTCGGACGGCGTCTGCCGCCTCGGTTCCCAGGGTGCGGAAGGCGTCGTCGGCGATGCGGTTGAATTCGTCCAGGGGGTTCTGGCGGCCGAGTGCCCGCAGGTGGATGATTTCGCGGACTTCGGCGAGCAGGTTGAGGTGCCGGGCCCAGGCGCGGTCGAGTTGGTGGAGGACTACTTCGGTGGCGAGGTGGCGTCTAGGCGGTGTGGTCCAGGTGGAGACACGGTCGGGGTGGTCGGGCCAGAGGGGGGTGAGGTATGCGGTGAGTGCGTCGGGGTCGGTGAGGATGCGTTCTCTGGTGTCGAGGACGGTGGTGCGGTGTTGTTCGGTGGTGGTGTGGTATCGGCGGGTGGTGCGGTGGAGTTGGAGGAGTTTTCCCTCGGCGACTCGTTGCGCGTGGGCGTAGAGCCGGTGGAACTTGGCGTCGCTGACGCGGCCTTGGGGGTCGACGGAGCGTGGGGTGTGCCGGACGATGAGGTGTTCGGTCAGGACGTCGTCCTGGGTGCTGGTGTAGAACTGTGTGCGGCCCGGGTCGCCCTGTCTTCCTGATCGGCCGCGGAGTTGGCGGTCGAGGCGGGCGGAGTCGTATCGGCCGAGCCCGAGTACCAGCAGTCCGCCCAACTCGGCGGTGTCGGGGGCGAGTTGGATGTCGACGCCGCGGCCGGCCATCTGGGTGGAGACGGTGACGGCTCCTCGTTCGCCGGCGCGGGCGATGATCTCGGCTTCGGCGGCGTCGTTCTTGGCGTTCAGCACCGTGGGGGTGAGGCCTTCCCGGGTCAGGAGGGCGGCGAAGCGTTCGGAGTCGGCCACGCTCGCGGTGCCGATGAGTACGGGGCGGCCGGTGGCGTGTTCCGCGCGTACTCGTCGGGCTGCCGCGGTGTCGCGTTGTTCGGTGGTGAGGTGGAGTTGGTCGGGGGTGTCGACGCGGACGCAGGGCCGGTGGGTGGGGATGGCTCCGGTGCGCAGGTCGAGGTCCTCGGCGAGGCGTTCGGCTGCTTCCAGGGCGGTGCCGCTCATGCCGGTGAGGGTGCGGTAGGAGCGGGCGAGGTTCTCCACCAGCATCTGGTCGAGGACTTCGGCCTGTCCGGTGGGTTCGAGGCCTTCTTTGCGTTCGATGGCGGTGTGCAGACCGTCGGGCCAGCGTTGACGGTCCGCGACTCTGCCGCGGGCGTCGTTGACGAGTCGTACCTGGCCGTCGGTGACGATGTAGTGGACGTCGCGTTCCACCAGGGCGTGGGCGTGGAGCGTCACATGGGCGGCCGTGAGCAGTGCGGTGTGCTGTTCGCTGTACAGGTCGTCGATGCCGAGGGTGTGTTCCAGGTGGGAGAGGCCTGTGTCGGTGAAGGAGACGTTGCGTCCTTCGCCGTCGATCTCGTAGTGGGTGCCGGCGGTCATGGCGGCGACCACGTCGTTGAGGGGGGTGTCCTCGGGGAGTGGTTCGGTGTCCGCGGCGATCACCAGGGGGACCATGGCGTCGTCGAGGAGTACGGCGTCGATCTCGTCGACGAGTGCCGCGTCGAGCTCTGGTACCAACTTCGGTGTGCCCGGGGTGCGTTGGCGGTCGCGTAGGAGGTCGAAGCCGACTTGGTGGGCGGTGGTGTACACCACGTCACCGCGGTAGGCGGTGTGTCGCTCGTCGGTGTCCATACAGTCGGTGACGGCGGCGCAGGTGAGGCCGAAGGAGGCGAGGAGGGGGGCTCCGGCGTGGGCGTCCCGGCCGGCGAGGTAGTCGTTGGCGGAGAGGACGTGGACACGGCGGCCGGTCACCGCGAGTCCGGTGGCGGTGAGGAATCCGACGAGGGTCTTGCCTTCGCCGGTGGCCATGTCCACCACGTTGCCGCGGAGCATGGCGACCGCGGCCAGCAACTGCGGGGCGAAGGGTTCGAGGCCGAGCTGTCGTCGTGCCAACTCACTTGCGACGGCGAGGAATCGGGTCAGGTCGGCGTCGGCGGCGGGGTTCATCCGGCTGGTGTGTCGGGCGCGCTGGGCCAGGGCTTCGTCGCCCAGGTCTCGGAGGGTCGCGCGCTGTTCCATGATGGCGTTCACCAGGGGGGCGTGGGGGCGCAGGTCCGCCGTTCCCGGTTCCTGCCGGAAGCGGCGGACCGACCTGAGAGCACGCCACCAGCACGACGACGGATTGCGCAGTTGCTCGAATCGGTCCACGGGGTCAGGCTACTGGGCCGCCATACCACCTTGGTCGGAGTCAGGGGACGCACAGGCGGAGTAGGTGCTCGGTGAGGGAGGGGGTGAGCGGGGTGGGGTGGGTCTGGGGAAAGAAGTGGCCGCCGTGGTCGTGGAGTTGGAGGGTGGTGGGGCCGTCGGTGCGTGGCGCCCGCCTCGTCGTGGAGAACCCTTCGGCCACGAGTCATGATCCTCGATGGTGTCGAAGACGCGGATCTGTCCGTCCACGGAGAACCGTTCGAGGCCGAGCACGGGGTAGGCCAGTCCGAGGTGGTGGGAGAGGCTGTGGCCGTAGCTGACGTCGTCGAGGAGGGTGTGGCCCCAGAAGCTCGTGGGGCGGTGCCGTCGCGGTTGACGCTGACGATGCTGGTGAACGACGTGGCGTCCAACTGCTGTTCGTCCGGCTGCTGTTGGTCCGGCTGTGCGGTCTGCTGGGGCGGTGGCACGAACCGTGGGACGGCGCCGAAGCGTTATTTCGCGGCACCGTCACACATTTCCAACAGACCAGTGCACAACCGCTCAGCGAACGAGCAACACAGCGAGTGCCCACGAAAACGCCCATACCAGCAGCTCTTTCCGGCAGTACGACCGACCCGCGCATCGGCCCTGGTGGCGGGCGATCGGGCCCGGTCGGCCCGGTGTGCGCGGGAGGTGAACATGCCCGGTGGCCGGATCGCACAGTCGGCTACGGGCAGGCACCGAACAATCGGTTGTTGTCAAAACAGCATGAAAATTCGCGTAGCGGCGGACCGGCTGGTCACGGTGGCTTTCCTTGATGTCTCGCAGGCGTTGATGTCTCGCAGGGCGCTGCGAGATGTGTCCACGAAGGGAAGAGAAGGGAAGAAGTGCCATGGCGCAGCAACCTCGGGTACCGACCGCGGCCGATCTCGCCGCTCAGACGCCGGAGGAGTTCTGGGAGGGTCTTTACCGGCAGCGCGCGGACGACGCCGCGGTCTGGGCGAGCCGGGTCAATCCCCTACTGGTGGAGGTGGCGGGCGAGTCGGCACCCGGGGCGGCGCTGGATCTGGGGTGCGGTACGGGTGGGGACACCCTGTGGCTGGCCCGCCGCGGCTGGCGGGTCACGGCGGTGGACATCGCGCCCACCGCCGTGGAGCGGGTGGCCGCGCTCGGTCGGGCCGAGGGGCTGTGCGCGCTGATCACCGCGGAGTCCCACAATCTGGCGCGGACCTTCCCGTCCGGGGAGTTCGACCTGGTCTCGGCCCAGTACTTCCACACCCCCTATGAACTGCCGCGCGCGTCGATCCTCCGTGCCGCGGCCGAGGCCCTGCGCCCCGGGGGACGGCTGCTCGTGGTGGACCACGCGTCGATCGCCCCCTGGTCCTGGAACCAGGACCACGACACCCGCTTCCCCACCCCGCGGGAGATCTACGAGGAACTCGCTCTACCGGCCACCGAGTGGGTCCTCGAACGGGCCGAGGCACCGCGGCGGGAGGCGACCGGACCGGACGGCTCGACAGCCACGGTGACCGACCATGTGACGCTGATCCGCCGGGCATCGGCACAGCCGGGTCCATGAGTTCACACCCTTGCGCCGGAAGATTTTTCGGGGTGTGCGCGCAACCCGACGGCGGATGCCTCCGTCTCCACTCACACGAGTTCGACCGGTCCGCGGGGTCCTGGATCCCGCGGAGGTCGAGCAACGAGAGCAATGAGCGGAGCGGAAATTGCGCGCCCAACAGGAGCTGCCCACAGCCGAGTTATCGGGCCGGCGGACCGCGTGTTCCTTTCCCGCGGGACTGCCGGGGCTGGTGCGGGAAGCGTCCCGGCCGAGGCCCGGCGCCGTCGCCGTCGAGTGCGGCGATCAGACGCTGACGTACGCGGAACTCGAAGCGTGGTCCGATGAGACGGCCCGTACGCTGCGGGCCGTCGCGCCGCCCGGGGTGCCCGTGGTGGTGGCCGTGCCGCGGAGTGTTCATCTGCTGGTGGCGCTGCTCGGTGTGCTGAAGGCAGGGCTCACCTATCTGCCGCTGGACGCCGACGACCCTCCGGAGCGGCTGCGGCGCGTACTCGATGTGTCGGGCAGTGCGGTGGCCGTCGTCACCGAGTCGACGCGGGACCGGCTGGCCTCGCTGGGGCTGCGTACGCTCACGGTGCCGGCGCGCTTCGCGGGGGCGGTGGGTGGGGAGGCGGAGTGGGACGCCGTGCCGGTGGTCGGCGCGGGGCAGCCGGTGTATGTGCTGTTCACCTCGGGAACCACCGGTACTCCCAAGGGAGTTGTGCTGCCGGGGACCGCGCTCGCCAACCGGTTGGTGTGGATGCGGGACGCCTACGGGGTCGGGCCGGAGGACCGGGTGTTGCAGAAGACACCTGTCACCTTCGATGTCTCCGGCTGGGAGTTGTGGCTGCCTCTGATCTCGGGTGGCACCTGTGTGCTGCTGGCGCCCGGGGAGCACCGCGAGCCGGGGCTGGTGGCGCGGGCCATCCGCGAACGGGCCATCACCCTCTGCCATTTCGTGCCCACCATGCTCCGCGAGTTCCTCCGGCACCGCGATGCGCCGCGGTGTGTATCCCTGCGGCATGTGTTCTGTAGTGGCGAGGCACTGCCGGTGGAAGTGGCGCGCCGATGTGTGGACACCGTTCCGGCCGCGCTGCACAACCTCTACGGTCCCACCGAGGCCGCCATCGAGGTCAGCCACTGGGCCTGCCCGGCGTCGGCGGAGGACATCGACCGGGTCCCCATCGGGCGGCCCATCGACAACTGCGTACTGCTGGTGGCCGATCAGGACGGTGGGCCGGTACTCGACGGTGGCGAAGGGGAGTTGTGCATCGGGGGCACACCGCTGGCCCTGGGCTACCTCAACGATCCGGAGCGCACCGCCCGCGTCTTCGTGCCCGCGCCGCCCTGGTCTTCCGTGGACCGGGTCTACCGGACCGGTGACCGGGTGCGCCTGGTCGACGGGGAGTTGGAGTATCTGGGGCGGATCGACGAGCAGGTGAAGATCCGGGGGCAGCGGATCGAACCGGAGGAGGTCGAACACCGGCTGCGTTCCCACCCGTTGGTGGGGGACGCGGTGGTGGTGGCGGCCCAACTCCGGGACGACGCCGAACTCGTGGCGTGGATCCATCCGGCCGAGGACGCTGCCTCCGCGCGCGAGTTGTCCACGGCCCTGCGCGCACACCTCATCTCCGCCCTGCCCTCCGGGTATGTGCCCGGCCACTATCTGCTGCTGGACGAGATGCCGTTGACCGGTAGCGGCAAGCTGGACCGGGCGGGACTCCGCTCCCGTGCCGAACGACAGCTCGGTACCGGACGCTCCGCACCCGCCGCGCCGTCCCCCAGGCAAGGTCAACGGCCCCTGCTCGCCGCCCTGTTGCGGGAGCGCGAGGCCCGGGCCACCGCCGGCGCGTCCCGCCACGAGAGAACTCGCTGAGCGGACCCGCCGCTCCACCCGTCTGAGGCACGCCCCGCGGTCATGGGGGCCGTGTCGCCATGTGCCATGGGCGCCCCCGTCACCGCGGCGGCGCTCTCTCGAAGATGATCTGGAGCCATCCCATGCCGGTCGATTCACCACAGCAACCGCGGACCGAGGCGGCGGTTTCCCCTCCGCTGACCGTCCATGACCTGGTGGCCCGCCACGCCGCCGACCGTCCCGAGGCCACCGCCGTGATCTCGGGTGAACGCAGCACGAGTTACCGGGAGTTGCTCGCGCTCGCCGGGCGGATCAGCGCGCTCCTCCCCGCCGTGCCAGGGGGCCGAACCGGTATCTGCCTCGGGCGGGACGAGCGTACGGTCGCCGCTTTTCTGGGGGTGTGGCGGGCCGGGCGTTCCTGTGTGGCGCTGGATCCGGCGCTGCCGCCGTCCCGGCTGGCGCATATGGTCGCCGCGGCCGGGATGAGCGAGGTCCTCACCACACCCGAGCTGGCCCCGGTCGTCGCGGCGGCGGGCGCCCGCCCCCTCATCGTGGACGGCGCCCCGCACGGCGGACCCGTACCGCCGCCGGTGCGCGCCGTGGGTGAGGAGGCGTATGTGCTGTTCACCTCCGGTTCCACCGGCACCCCCAAGGGTGTGGTCATCGGGCACTCCTCGGTGCTGGCGCTGATGGAGTGGATGACGCGGACGATCGAGCCGGCGCATCTGCGGGTGGGGCTGGCGACGGCCTCGCTGTCCTTTGACGCCTCCCTCCACCAGATCTTCGGCCCGCTCTGCGCGGGCGGCAGCGTCGTGATCGCCGAGGACATCCTGGCCCTGCCCGACCTGCCCGCCCGGGACGAGGTCACCATGATCAGCGCGCCGCCGTCCGCGCTCGCCCTGCTGCTGGAACACCCACTGCCGCCGGGTGTGCGGAGGGTCAACGCCGGGGCGGAGCCGGTGCCCCGCCCCCTGGTCGACCGGCTCTACGCACACCCGGGCGTCGAGACCGTCGTCAATCTCTACGGCCCCACCGAGTGCACCGTCTTCTGCGCCACCCACCCGATAGGCCGCGACGAGACGGGCACACCGCCGATCGGTACGGCCGTGGCGGACTGCGAGTTGTCGGTGCGGGACGCCGAGGGGCGGCCGGTGCCGGACGGTACCGCCGGTGAGCTGTGGGTCGCCGGCCCGCTGGTGGGCCTGGGGTATCTGGGCGACCCGGAGGCGACGGCGGCGAGCTTCGTGGCCGATGCCGCCGTGCCCGGTGGCAGGCGGTACCGCACCGGGGACCTGGTGCGCCGTACGGGCGGGGTGCTCCACTATCTCGGGCGCCGCGACGAGCAGGTCAAGGTGCGGGGTTTCCGGGTCGAGCCCGGTGAGGTCGAGTCGGCCCTCGCCGCGCTCCCGGGGGTGCGGCACGCCGTCGTCCTCGCGCCGGTGGACGAGGCGGGCACCCGCACCCTGCACGCTTACGCGGAGGCCGCCCCGGAGGCGTCGCCCGGTCCGACGGAGGGTGAACTCCTCGCGCTGCTGCGGGACCGCCTGCCGCACTACCTGGTACCGGCGCGGGTGGTGGTGACGGACCGGCTGCCGCGCAGCAGCAACGGCAAGGTGGACCGCAAGGCGCTCGCCGCGCTCGCCCCGCCCGTCGGTGCGGCCGAGCCGGGCGAGCGGCCCCGGCCGGGGGTGGAGGCCCGTATCGCGGCGATCGTCGGTGAAGTGCTGGGTGTGGAGCGGGTGGTGGGGCGCCGGGAGCGTTTCGATGTGCTCGGTGGGCACTCGCTGGCCGCGGCGCGTGTCCTCACCCGGGTCCGCGCCGAGTGGGGCGCGGCGGTCTCCCTGGGCGACTTCCTCACCGAGCCGACGGTGGCGGCGCTGGCCCAACTCATGGATATGGCACCGGAGTTGCCGGTGCCGGTCCGGCTCGCCGGGGCCATCGAGTCGCCGCTGAGCGATATGCAACGGGAGTTGTGGACGACCCGCCAGATCAGCCCGTTCCCCGGGGTCACCACGGAGGCGTTCGTTCTCGGTGTGGACGGCACGGTGAGCACGGGTGCGCTGCGTTCCGCGCTCGACGCGCTGGTGGTACGGCACGAGGCGCTGCGTACCGTCGTCGTGGAGACACCGCGGGGACCGGTGGCGCGGGTGCTGCCTCCGGGGCCGGTTCCGGTGACCGAGCACGATGCCTCCGGACGGTCCGCGGCGGAGGTGGCCGCACTGGTGGATGCGGCGGCCCGGCAGGTGTTCGCGCCCGGGGACTCCCCGCTGCTGCGCGCCGTACTCGTCCGCACCGCCGCTGATCGCGCCCAACTGGTGCTCACCGTCGACCATTTGGCGTTCGACGGGTGGTCCGGGAGCCTCGTCCTGGAGGAAATCGCGGCCGCCCTCGACGGCCGGGCCGTACCGGAGCCCGTCGTACAGCTCGGGGATGTCGCGCGCTGGGAGCAGCAGACTCCCGCACTGGCCTCCCGCTCCCACCGCGACTTCTGGCGTACCGAGTTGGAGGGTTCGCTGCCGCCGTGGGACCTCGCGCGCGGTGTGCGGGCGGGGGCGCCGGCGCATCGCGGGGTGCGGCTGGTGCGTCAACTGCCGCCCGGTACCGCCGAATCCGTACGGGAGGTGGCGGCGGCTTCGGGTGTGTCGGAGTTCGCGGTGTATCTGGCGGCGCTCGATGTGCTGGTCGCGCACTGGACCGGGCGGCCGGACGTGCTGGTCGGGGTGCCGGTGGCGCGGCGCCCGGTGCCGGAGTTGGAGCGGGTGGTGGGGCCGCTGCTGTTCGTGCCGCCGGTCCGGGTCCGCTTCGCGCCCGAGGAGACCTTCCGTACGGTGGCGGCGCGGGCGGCGCTGGCGCGGAACCGGGCGCTCGCCCACACCATGCTCCCCGCCGCCGCGCTCACCGAGGCGGCCACCGCGGCGGGACTCCCGAGGCGTCCCGGCGCACCCTTGTCCCCGGTGTCGCTGTCCATGCGGCCGTCGGGTGCGCCGGTCCGGGTCGCGGCGGGCGGGGCGAGCCTGCGGGTGCTCGGTGAGCGGGACACGGGCGGTGCGCGGGACGATGCCACCTTCCTCGTCAACACCACCGTGGAGGGGACCGAGATCCATCTGGTCCACGACGCCGAGTGCTTCGACGAGCGGTCCGCCGGGGCCCTGCTGGACGGCTTCCTCCAGGTCCTGGCCGAGGGGTGCGCGGCGCCCGACCGGTCCTGCTCGGCCATCGCCCTGCCCCCGCCCCCGCCGCGCGCCGAGCCGGCGGCACCCGAGGAACGGCAGCGGGTCGCGCCGTCCACCGTGGTCGAGGAGTTCCTGGCGGCTACCTGGGAGCAGTTGCTGCCGGTGTCGGAGGTGGCGGCGTCCGACTCGTTCCTGGATCTCGGCGGGAGTTCGCTCACCGCGATGCGGGTGTCGGCGGAGATCTGGGACGCGCTCGGTGTCGATGTGTCGGTGCGTACGGTGTTCGCGCTGCCGGTGCTGCGTGAGCTGGCCGCCGAGGTGGAGCGGCGGGCGCTGGCCGCCCTGGACGCCTCGGCCTCCGGTGGGACGGAGGAGCCGGCGTGAGGAGGACGACGGCCGCCGCCTCGCAGGCCGACCAGGAGCGGCTGCGTGCCCTGCTGTCCGCGCGCAAGGCACACCGCCCGCAGGACACACCGCGGCGGGCCGAGGGGCCGGTGCCGCTCAGTGCCGCGCAACACGCGATGTGGCTGGCCTCCCAGCTCCAGCCGGACAGCCCCGCCTATCTGGTGCCGATGCTGCTGCGGTTGAGCGGCCCGCTGGATCGTGCGGCGCTGCTGGCGGCGCTGCGCGGGCTCGTCGGGCGGCATGAGGTGCTGCGCGGTGTGGTCGACGCCTCGGGCGCCGTCCCGGTGCTGGCTCTGCGCCCGGTGTCGGAGGTGCCGGTGGAGGTGGTGGACCTCGGTGAAGTGGCGGACGCCGAGGCGGAGTTGGAGCGGCGGGTCCATGCGGAGGTGCGGCGGCCGATCGCACCCGAGCGGGAGTGCCCACTGCGTGCCGTCTGCTTCCGCCTCGGCGAGCGGGAGCACGCCCTGCTGCTGGTGCTGCACCATATGGCGACGGACGCCTGGTCCAACGGTCTGCTGCTCACCGACCTGGCCGCGCTCTACACCCATGAACGGGGGCAGGGTCCGCCACCGCCGCACCCACCGCAGCACGCGGAGGTGGCCGCCGAACTCCCCGAGGATTCTGCCGCCCAACTGGACTGGTGGCGGGAGCAGTTGAAGGGTGCGCCCACCGCGCTCGACCTGCCCGCCGACCGTCCCGTCCAGCCGTTTCCCGACGACGCGGGGGCGAGCGTTCCGCTGGTCTTCCCCGCCGGGCTGAAGGCGCGTTTGGACGCCCTGGCCGCTGATCATGGTGTCACCCTCTTCATGGTGCTCCTCGCCTGCTGGCAGCTCCTGCTGGCGCGGGTGTCGGACAGCGAGGACATCTGCGTGGGCGTACCGGACGGGGGACGGCCCACGGCGCGGGCGGCGCGTGCGGTCGGCCCGTTCGTCAACACGGTCGTGATGCGGACGGTGTTGTCCCGGGAGTGGTCGGGGCGGCGGCTGCTGGCGGAGGTGCGCGGTGTGGTGCTCGACGCGCTGGCCCGGGCGGACGTTCCGTTCGACCGAGTGGTGCGGCAGGTACGCCCCGAACGTGCGTCCGGTGGGTCGCTCTTCGAGACGATGGCGAATCTCTACGTCCGGCCCGAACTCACCGGCCTCTTCCCGGAGTTGACGGCACGGCTCACCGAGATCCCGACCGGCGCCGTCAAGAGCGAGCTGGCCCTGCACTGCTTTCTGGCGGGCGCCGAGGGGCCGCTGAGCGGGGTGCTCCAGTACCGTCGCGGGCGGTTCGACCCGGCGACCGCAGAGCTGCTGGCCGCGTCCTATCTGCGGCTGCTGACCGGCCTGGCCGACGACCCCGACCGTCCGGTGGGCGAACTGCTGCCGACGGACCCGGCCGAGGGCGTACTGCACGGGCCGGCCCGCACGTACCCGGACGCCTCCGTGCCCGAACTGGTGCGGCGCTGGGCCCACTCGGCGCCCGGACGGACCGCGGTCCGCGCGGAGGGCGCCGCCCTCAGCTACGCAGAACTGGAGGAGCGCGCGGCCCGGGTCGCCGACGGGCTGCTCGCGGCCGGGGTGGGCGCCGGTGAGCCGGTGGCGGTCCTGGCCGAGCGGGATGTCCATCTGCCGGTGGCCCTGCTGGGAGTGCTCAAGGCGGGGGCGGCCTTCGTTCCGCTGGAGCCCGCCCACCCCGATGAGCGGCTGGCCCGCACCGTGGCGGCGTCCGGTGCCCGCTTCGTACTCGCGCCGCGTGCGCGGGCCGGCCGGGTGCGGGCGCCGCGGGTCCTGGTGACGGAGGAGCTGTCCGCCCCTGGCGGTGTGCGTACGGAGCGGCCCGGGACGCGGCTGAAGGTGGCGGGGGACGGGCTCGCGTACCTGATCTTCACCTCCGGAACGACCGGCGCTCCCAAAGGAGTTGGGGTGGAGCACCGCTCGCTGGTCCACTATCTCCATGCCGCGCTGGAGCGGATCGACGGTCATGGGCGGTCGTTCGCACTGCTCTCCACGGCGGCCGCCGACCTCGGCTACCTCTCGCTGTTCGGGGCGCTGGTGAGCGGCGGCGAACTGCATCTGCTGGACCGTGAGCGGGCCACCGACCCGGCCGGGCTCGCCGCGTACTTCGCCACCCACCCGGTGGATGTGGTGAAGATGGTGCCCAGCCACCTCGAACTCCTCGCCGCACACGGGGACTTGGCGTCCGTACTGCCGAGGCACCTGCTGGTTCTCGCCGGTGAGGCATGTCCGCCGCGGCTCGTGGCGCGGGTGCGCGCGGCCCGCCCCGGACTGCGGGTGCAGAACCACTACGGGCCCACCGAGACGACCGTGTCCGTCCTGGGCTGCGAGCCCCCCGCCCCGGACGGCCCCTCGGAACCGGCCGCCGCGTCCGTCCCGCTCGGCACACCCTTCCCCAACGCGCGGTGCTATGTGGTCGATCGCGGCGGGCGGCTCGCACCGCCGGGGACGCCCGGGGAGCTGTGGATCGCCGGCCCCGGAGTGGCACGCGGCTACGCCGGGAACGAGGAGGCCACCGCGCGGGCCTTCGTCCCGGACCCGGTCGACGGCACCCGGCGCTGCTACCGCACCGGCGACCGGGTGCGCATCCGCTCGGACGGGCTGCTGGAGTTCCTCGGCCGCCTGGACGACCAGGTCAAGGTGCGCGGATACCGGGTGGAGCCCGGTGAAGTCGCCGCGGCCTGCCGGGAGTTGGCCTCCGTACGGGAAGCGGTGGTGCTCGCCGTCGGGGAGGCGCACCGGCGGCGCCTGGTGGCCTGGGTGGTCCCGGCGGACGACGGCGCACCCCTGGACACCGCGGAGGTGCGCTCCGCCCTGCGCTCCCGGCTGCCCGACCATATGGTCCCGTCGGCCCTGGTGCCCCTGCCCGCGATCCCGCTCACCCCGAACGGCAAGGTGGACCGCGCCGCCCTGCCCGTCCCGCGCGCCTCCGAACAGCACCGCGGTACGGCTCCGCGCGGTGCCGCCGAGCAGCGGGTCGCGGCGGCGTGGCAGGAGGTGCTGGAACTCCCGGAGCGGGACCTCGACATCGACGCCGACTTCTTCGCCCTGGGCGGGGACTCCTTCAGCGCCCTGCGCGCCGCCCGGCTGATCAGCCCCGAACTGCGGGTGGTGTCCCTCTTCACCCACCCCACGGTGCGGGAACTCGCCACCCTCCTCGACAACCCCGCGGCGGCGGACAGCGGACTCCTCCAGCGACTGGCCGGACCACCCCCGGGCACCTCCCCCGAGGCGACCGTGGTGTGTCTGCCGTACGGCGGTGGCTCCGCGGCCTCGTACCAGCCGCTCGCGCATGAACTCGCCCTGCGACAGCCCGAGTTGCAGGTACTCGCGGTGGAGCTGCCCGGCCACGACCCGGCCCGCGCCGAGGAGGACCTGCGGCCCCTCACCGAGGTGGTGGCACGCTGCCGCGACGAACTCGCCGGCCTCGACACCGGCCGGATCCTGGTCTACGGGCACTGCGTCGGCACGGCACCCGCCGTGGCGCTGGCCCTGGCGCTTCAGGAGGCGGGCGCGGAACTCGCGGGCCTGGTACTCGGCGCCGCGTTCCCCAGCGCCCGGCTGCCCGGCCGGCTGTCCGCCCTGGTCCACCGCTGGTTCCCGGACGACCGGCGCACCTCCGACCGGGCCTACCAGGATGTACTGCGGGCGCTGGGCGGGCAGTTGGAGGACGACACCCGGGGCGCGATGATCCGCGCCGTGCGGCATGACGCCCGCCAGGCGGTCGACTGGTTCAGCGCCCGCTTCGAAACCCAGGACCCGCCACGGCTGCGGGCACCTGTCCTGTGCGTCGTCGGCGACCGCGACCGCACCACCGAACTCTTCGAGGAGCGCCACCGCGAGTGGACCGCCGTCGCCGACGATGTCTCCCTCGCCCGGATCCCGCACGCCGGGCACTACTTCCTCAAACACCAGGCCGGGGAACTCGCCGGGATCGTCCAGGCGCGGCTGACCGCCCCGGCGGCCACCGCCAACGCCCGGCAGACGCAGGACAGTTCGGGGCAGCGACGGGACCTGCGCCGGTTCGGGCTGTTCGCGCTCGGGCAGACGGCCTCGATGACCGGCTCCGCGCTCACCTCCTTCGGACTCGGGGTGTGGGTCTTCCAGCAGACCCACCAGGTGTCCGCGTACTCCCTGGTCACCATGCTGGCCATGCTTCCGGCGTTCCTCGCGGCGCCGCTGGGCGGTGCCGCCACCGACCGGTGGGACCGCCGCCGGGTCCTGCTGTGCTGCGCCGCCGTCTACGGGATCACCCTGTCCGGGCTCGTCGCCGCCGCGGCCACCGGGACCCTGCGGGTGTGGCAGGTCGCGGTGTTCGCCGCGCTGACCTCCCTCACCGCGGCGTTCCAACGGCCCGCCTATCTCGCCTCGGTCGCCCAACTCGTACCGAAGCCCTACCTCGGCCAGGCCAACGGCGTGGTCCAACTGGGCACCGCCCTCAGCACGTTGATCGCGCCGGTACTGGGCGGGGCGCTGATCAGTCTCACCGGATTGCCCGGGGTGGTCTGCCTGGACCTGGTCGCCGTCCTGGCTGGTGGGGCCGTGCTGCTGGTGATCCGCTTCCCGGACCGCCTCTTCCGCAGGCGGCAGGAGGGCTTCCTGCCCGCGATCACCGGGGGCTGGCGCTTCCTGGCCCGGCGGCCGCCGATGGTGGCGATGGTGCTCTTCTTCATCGTCGTCAACTACATCATCGCCACCACCACCGTGCTCACCGCCCCGCTCGTCCTCTCCACCAGCACCCCGGCCGTCCTCGGTACGGTCACCGCGTCGGGCGGACTCGGCGCCGCGGTCGGCGGGCTGGCCATGGCGTTCTGGGGCGGCACCCGGCGCCGGGCGGACGGCATGATCGGCATGACGATCGGGCTGGGCCTGGCGACCGCACTGATCGGACTGCGGCCGGAACCGGTCCTGATGGGCGCGGGCCTGTTCCTGTGGTGGGTGTGCAACGCCCTCCTCAACGCGCACTGGCTCGCCATCCTCCAGGCCAAGGTGGGCCTTGAACTGCAAGGCAGGGTCGTGGCCACCAACCAGATGCTCGCCACCGGACTGATGCCGCTCGGCTTCCTCCTCACCCCCCTCCTACTGCGCCACCTCTTCGATCCGCTCCTCGGCCACACCGTGTTCCTCCAGCAGCTCATGGGCGGCACGGGCCCGGGCCGCGGTATGGGACTCCTCATGATCACCGGCGGGCTGCTGCTCGCCGTCTGGGGCGTCCTCGGCCTGCGGTACCGCCCGCTGCGCCACATCGAGAGCCGGCTCCCGGACATCTCCACGGCGGAGGTGGTGGCGGACGACCTCGACACCCTCCAGGACGAGGCGGACGCCCTGCTGCACCGAAGCCGAAACACCACCTGACGCCGCCCACCGGAACAAGAAAAGACGTGACATGCATCAACTCCTCAGCAGCGACGGCGTGTTGGCCTCGCCTCCGCTCCTCACCACCGCCCTCTCCCTGCCCGACTGCGAGGCCGACGCCTGGGTCGTGGTGGACAGCACCGTGCACGGCCTCGCGATGGGCGGAACCCGTCTCACCGAGACCGTCGACGCACCCGAACTGGCCGCCCTGGCAAGGGCGATGACGCACAAACTGGCCCTGGTCGACCTCCCGATAGGCGGCGCCAAGGCAGGCATCCGCCCCCGCTCCCCCATCACCGACCGCGACCGGCTGATGCGGACCTTCGGCCGGGTCAGCCGCCCGCTGCTGCGCGGCGGTGTGTATCTGGGCTGCGACCAGGGCACCACACCGGCGGACCGGGACACCTTCTTCGCCGCGGCCGGCTACGACCTCGCCGAAGTCCCCGGGTCCACCCAACTCGACGTGCCCTGGGAGCAGTTCTACCCGTCCATGTCCGACATCACGGGCTACGGTGTCGCGGTGGCCGCCCTCAGCACCCTGGAGGCACAGCGGGTCACCGCACCCCAGCGGGTGGTGGTGCAGGGCTTCGGAGTGGTGGGCCGGGCGGCGGCACTGCATCTCGAACGTGCGGGCCACCGTGTGGTGGCCGTCGCCGATGTCCTGGGCACGGTGGCCGACCCGGCCGGCCTCAGCACCGAGGGCCTGATCGCGGCGACCTCCTCCGACGGCACCCTCGACCGCTCCCAACTCCCGTCCCAAGTACGGACTTTGGGCTGCCCGGACCGCGCCTGGCTCACCGTCGACACGGACGTACTGGTCCTCGCGGCCGGAGCCGACGCCATCGGCCCCGGCTCGGTCCCCGAGGTGCGCGCCCGTGTCATCGTCGAGGGCGGCAACCTGAGCTGCGGTCCCGTCGCCCGCCGTCTGCTGCGTGAGGCGGGGCACACGGTGCTGCCCGATGTGGTGGTGAACGCCGGCGGTGCGGCGCTGACCGGGGCGATCCTCACCGGGACGGCGCCGTCGGGGCTGCCCGCGCCCCGCCTCGCGGAGTGGTTGCGCGGCTGGATCGCGGACAAGATCCGCCACAACTGCGCCCTGGTCACCGAGTTGAGCGGCCAGGGCAGCGCCGACCCGGTCGCGGAACTCCTGGCGCGGCGGGCGGTCCAACCGTGAACGCGTCCGCCTGGCGCGATCCGTCCGTCCTCGTCGCCCACACCGCGATGGCCGAGCAGCTCCTCCCCCACCTGGAACCCCTGGTCACGGCACGGCGGGCCGCTTTCCTCGACGACCTGCCGCGCAGCGAACTCGCCGAGGTGGAGGTGCTGGTGGGCCACCACTTTCCCGAGCGCTCCCTCGCCCGGCTGCCCGGTCTGCGCTGGCTGCACCTCACCGGCACCGGCACCGACCACCTCGCCGCCGCCGGACTCGCCCCCGGGACCCTGGTCACCAACTCGGCGCGCGTCCCCGTCGAACCGGTCGCTGAGTACGCCCTCTCCGCACTGCTGATGCTGCTCAAGGAGTTCCCGACCCTGACGGCGCGCCCCCAGCGGCGCGCCTGGCACACCTCCACCGCCACCCTGCTCAGCGGGTCGACCGTCCTGGTGGTGGGCGCCGGACGGATCGGCCGGGCCGTGATCCGCAAGGCCACCGCGCTGGGCGCCCGGTGCATCGCCGTCAACCGCACCGGGGAACGCGAGGTGCCGGGCGCGGACCGTACCGTCGGGGCGGGTCGGCTAGCCGAAGTCGCCACCTCCGCCGACCACTTGGTGTGCTGTCTGCCCGCCACCGCCGGGACCCGCCGGCTGGTCGACGGGAAGGTGCTCGCCGCGCTGCGGCCCGGGGCGGCACTGGTCAACGTCGGCCGTGCCGCCACGGTCGACGGCGACGCGCTGCGCCGGGCGCTGGAGACCGGGGCGCTGCGCGGGGCGCTGCTCGACGTCCATGACATCGAGCCGCTGCCCGCGGACGACCCTCGCTGGCACACCCCGGGCCTGGTGGTCTCCCCGCACTGCGCCTTCGCCTTCCCCGGCGAACCCGCCGCCGTGGCCCGGGTGTTCCACGACAACCTCACCGACCTGCGCGTCGGCCGCACCCCCCGGGACACCGTCCCGGTCGACCTCCGCCCCGGGTGAGGCACACCGCCCGCTCAGTCGAAGAGGGTGCGGCCGAGGTGGTGCCAGCCCGCGGGGCCCGGGAGCCGGGCGGCGGCGGGCGGACCCCAGGTGCCGGGGTCGTAGACGACCGGCGGCTCGGCGGGGTTCAGCACGGGGTCGGCGATGCGCCAGCACTCCAGGATGGCGGGGTAGAACGCGAAGGGTTCGGGGTCGCCGCTCATCGCGCCGTCGAGGATGGCCTCATAGGGCTGCTCCAGCCGCCCGAAGAGTTTGGCGTACTCGACGCCGACCGGCACCCGGCGCGGGTCGTCCTCGCCCTGCGACTTGCGGACCACCAGGTCGGCCCGGATGCCGGTGTCTCCGTCGAGACGGAAGCGGACGAGGTTGGGCGGTGCCTCACCGTGGCGTCCGCGGAACAACTCCAGGGGCGGGCGCCGCAGTTCGACCACCACCTCGGTCGCCGTGACCGCCAGCGCCTTACCGCTGCGCAGATGGAACGGCACCCCGGCCCAACGCCAGTTGTCCACCTGCAGGGTGGTGGCGAAGTAGGTCTCCGTGGTCGAGCCCGCTGCCACACCCGGTACGTCCAGATAGCCGCGGTACTGGCCGCGGACCGTCGCCGCCGGGTCCATCGGGCGCACGGCGTGCAGCACCCGCCACTTCTCCAGGCCCTGCGAGGCGGCGCTCGCCACGCTCGGCGGGTCCATCGCGAGCAGCGCGAGGATCTGCAGCATGTGGTTCTGCACCACATCGCGCAGGCAGCCGACGGCGTCGTAGAACGAGCCTCGGTCGGCGACGTCGAAGTCCTCGGCGAGGCTGATCTGGACGTTGTCGACGTAGGAGCGGTGCCAGATCGGTGCGAGCAGGGTGTTGGCGAAGCGCGCCACCATCAGCGACTCCACCGCGGAGTTCCCGAGGAAGTGGTCGACGCGGAGCAGGTGGTTGCTGTCGAAGTACCGGCTCAGCTCGGCCTGGAGCTCCTGGGCCGAGGCGCTGTCGTGGCCGAAGGGTTTCTCCACGACGAGGCGGGCGCCGCGGTTCAGTCCGGCGCGGCCCAGCGCCGCGGCGACCGTGGTGAACAGGCCGGGCGGCACGGCCAGATAGTGGGTCACGAAACCGAAGCCGGACACCGCGTCCTTCAGCCGCTCGAAGGTCGCGTCGTCGCCGAAGTCCCCGGTGACGATGGACAGTCGGGCCGCGAACCGGCCGAAGACGTCGTCGTCGATGTCGGTTCCGGTGGCGGCGACCGCCTCGCGGGCGTGGGCGCGCAGCGTCTCGTCGTCCCAGTCGACGGCGGCCACCCCGATGACGGGGACGTCGAGCCGGCCCGCCGCGCTCAGATGGTAGAGGGCGGGCAGCAGCATCTTGCGGGCCAGGTCGCCGGAGATGCCGTACAGCACCAGGGCGTCGCAGGGTTCGAGCCGGGAGGCGGGGAGTGTGGTCTCGGTCATTCGGGGTCCGTTCCGCAGTGGTCGGGGCCGGGTCAGTTCAGGGGCGCCTTGGTCCGGCCTGGTGTCCGGGGGCGGCGGCCGAAGCGGCGGTTCAGGTCCTGCTGGATCTGCTCGGCGTCCCGGCCGCGGGTCTCGGGCAGGAAGCGGCCGACGAAGAGGAACGCCAGTACGCAGATCCCGGCGAAGATCCAGAACGTCTCGCCCTGTCCGATGACGGTGGCCAGCGGCAGGAAGGCGAGGCTGACGACGAAGTTGGCCACCCAGTTGACCGCGGTGGAGGCGCTCGACCCCTGGGCGCGCACGGTCGGCGGGAAGATCTCACCGATCAGCGTCCAGAACACCGGCCCCAGTCCGCCGGCGAAGGACGCGATGTACACGACCATGAAGAGCAGCGTCAGCCCGGAGCTGAGGTGCGCCACAAAGCTCAGGCCGAGCAGGAAGACGGAGGCGGCCATCACGCCGAGGGAGACCAGCACCATCGGGCGGCGTCCGACGCGGTCGACGAGCTTGATCGCGACCAGGGTCATCACCAGGTTGATCACACCGATCGCCACCGAGTAGACGATGGAGTTGGAGGCGTTCAGTCCGGTCTGCTCGATGATCGTCGGGGCGTAGTAGATGATCGTGTTGATGCCGCCGAACTGCTGCACCAGCGCGAGCGTCAGCCCCACCACCAGCGCGGGACGCACATCGGGTGCCCGCAGCCGCCGCCCGCCGTCCTCGGCCCCGGAGGAGGTCCGGGCGTCCGCGATCCGCCGCTGCGCGGTGGCCACCAGCCGGTCGGCGGTGGGCCCGTCGGTCACCGAGGCGATCGCCGCGCGCGCGAGGTCGGGGCGGCCCGAGGCGATCTGCCACTGCGGCGACTCCGGCAGGAACCACAGTGAGGCCACCACCAGGACCACTGCCGGTACGGCACCACAGGCGAACATCGCGCGCCAGTGCCCGCCGCCGGAGAAGACCATGTTCACCAGGTACGCCACCAGGATGCCCACGGTGATCAGCAGTTGGTTCATGGTCAGCAGCCGGCCGCGGACGGCGGTCGGGGAGATCTCCGACAGATAGACCGGCACCAGCGCCGAGGCCGTGCCCACCGCGAGACCCAGCACGATCCGCGCGGCCAGCAGCATCGGGTACCCGGTGGAGAACACGGCGAGTGCGGTGCCCGCCAGGAACACCGCGCCCGCGGCGCCCAGCAGCCGGCGCCGCCCCCAGCGGTCGGCCAGTCCTCCCGAGCCCATCGCTCCGATCACGGAACCGATGAGCAGCACACTGACCACGCTGCCCTGCTGGAAGGAGTTGAGCCCGAAGTCGCTCCGGATGTACAGCAGGGCGCCGGACACCACACCGGTGTCAAAGCCGAAGAGGAATCCCCCCACGGCGATGACGGCGGCCCAGCGTTTGATCCTGCGGAGCCCGTCCGGCGTGACCGCCGTCAGCGGACCGTGCGTCCCGGGCTCGCGGGAGAACCCCTGAACCATGTCGTGTCCTTACGGTGTCTCGGAGGTCGGACCGGCGGTACGACCGAGGCGAATGCCTATCCGCCCGACCGCCCCGAGTCCGCCGACCCGCCGCACAGTCCGCGAAACGCGTGAACCCGTACGGCCGTCCGGCCCCGGCTACGGCCCGCCCGGGATGCCCGCCCGGCAGTCGCCTGCTACGCGGTCCCGGCGTACACCGAAAGAAAGAAACGGAGTATACTCAGCGGTATACCAGTAGGATTGGAGCATTCCGTTGTCCAAGAAGCCGTCCTTCAGCGAACTGGCCTACACCGAGCTCCGCCGCCGCATACTGACCCTTGAGTACAAGCCGGGCACCCGCCTCGACGACTACGAGATCAGCGCGGAGCTGAAGTGCAGCCGCACCCCCGTCCGGGAGGCGATGTTCCGCCTGGGTGCCGAGGGGTGGGTGGACGCCCAGCCGAAGGTCGGCTTCGTGGTGCGGTCCCTGGACATCCAGAACGTGGCGCAGCTCTTCGAGGCGCACGGACTCATCGCCGGTCTGGTCGGCCGCCTCGCCGCGCAGCGCGTCACGGAGTCCGAGCTGAAGGAGATGCGGGCCGTGGCCGCCGAGATCAGGGAGGCCATCGAGCGGGGCGACCGGCTCACCATGACCGCGAAGAACGCCGAGCTGCACCGGCTGGAGGGGCGGGCGACACGGAACGACATCATCGCGTCCTGCGCCACCTCCATCCACGACCAGAGCGAGCGCCTGGCCTACCTCTGCTACGGCGGCGACCAGACCGACATCACGGAACCGGATCTATCGGACCACCTCTCCAAGGTCGTCCACGATCACGACGCGATGATCGACGCCCTGGAGCGCCGGGACGAGGACGCCGCCGAGGAAGTCGCGCTGCGGCATGTGCACTTGTTCCGGACCCGCGTACAGGAGTATCTGGTGCGGGACTTGTCGGTGAACCTCGGCGGTCTCACCGCGAAGGCGCACAGCCTGCTGTCCTGAGCCACCCGACGCGGCGGTACGCCGGTGTGCGGTGCCGAGGCACCGCACACCGGCGTCCTGGTCAGTCTGTCTGCGCCGCGATGATCGTGATCTCGACCCGGGCCTCGGGCCTGACCAGCGGCGCCTGGACGGTGACCCGGGCGGGCGCCGCGCCGTCGGCGACCCACTCGTCCCAGGCCTTGTTCATCGCCGCGCTGTCCTCGACATGCGCCAGATGGACGGTGGCGTGCAGCACCGCGTCCTTGCGGGAGCCGCACTCCGCGAGCAGTTCGTCCACCTTCTTCAGGGTGCGTACGGTCTGGTCGTACGCGTCGTCCGTGGTGGTGTCCAGTTGTCCCGCCAGGTAGACGGTGGAGTTGTGTACGACGCCCGCGGTGATGCGGGGGCCGGGCCGGTGCCTGGTGATCTGTGCCATGGTTCTGCTTCTCGTCTCCTCGAAGTCGCCGTGGGATTACGTCAGTTGGCCGCGCCGTGGCCTCCGCCGCCGGGGGTGACCACGGTCACCACATCGCCGTGGTCCAGCTCCTGGTTGGTCTTGGCGGCCACGGGCTGACCGTTGATCAGATTGCTTCCGGTCCGGGCGGACTCGCCGGACTCCGCCCCGCCGGGGGCGTAGGTGCGGCGGTCCGTGAGCAGGGAGACGCTGGCCGGTTCCTGGAGGCGGATGGTGCGGATGAGTCCGTCGCCACCGGTGTGCGCACCCTCGCCCCCGGAGCCGTACGCCAGCTCGTACTGCTCGATGCGGAGCGGGTACTCCAACTCCAGGGATTCGATGGGGGTGTTGAGGGTGTTGGTGATGCCGACGTGGACGCCCGAGCTGCCGGCGCCGCAGGAGTGCGCGCCCTGTCCGCCGCCGAGGGTTTCCACATACGTCCAGGTCCGGCCGCCGAGGACCAGCACATTGGTGGTGCCCATGCCCGGCGCCGACACATCCGCGACATGGCTGAGTGCTTCCAGCACGGTGTCGGCGATGCGCTGGCTGGTCTCCACGTTCCCGGCGACGATCGCGGAGGGGTGCTGCGCGTTCACCAGGCAGCCGACCGGTGCCTCGACCGATATCGGGGCGTAGGTGCCCGCGCTCTTGATCGGGACGTCCTTGGCCAGCACCGTCTGCACCGCGAAATAGCAGGAGGACCGGGTGACCGCCAGCGGGCAGTTGATGTTGCCCGCGGCCGCCGCCGACGTTCCGGTGAAGTCGATCCGCAGGGAGTCGCCGTCGACGGTCAGCGACACCCGGATGGGGAAGTCGTCGTCGGTGACGCCGTCGCCCTCCAGGCAGGACTCGGCGGTGTACGTGCCGTCGGGGAGCGCGGAGATGGCCTCGCGGGTCCGGCGCTCGGTGTAGTCGAGGATGTCGGCGCAGGCCGCCTCGACGGTGTCCAGGCCGCGCCGGTCGACCAGTTCGTTGAAGCGGGTCTCGCCGATCTTGTTCGCGGCGAGCTGGGCGTAGAGGTCGCCCTTCCTGATGTAGGGGGTGCGGACGTTCGCCAGGATCAGGCGCAGTACGTCGTCCATGATCTCGCCGCCGCGGGCCAGGCGCACCGGCGGGATGATCAGGCCTTCCTGGTAGATCTCCCGCGACCCGGACGGCATCGAGCCGGGGCGTGATCCGCCGATGTCGTTCTGGTGGGCCCGGCTCGCGGTGTAGCCGATGATCGTCCCCTCGCGGACGATGGGGCTGACCATGGTGACGTCGGGCAGGTGGGAGCCGCCGGAGTAGGGGTCGTTGACCACGAAGGCGTCACCGGGCCGCGGGTCCATCTCCCGTACGGTGGCCACGACTTGGGGCATCGCGCCCAGGTGGACGGGGATGTGGGCGGCTTGGGCGATCATCCGCCCGTGCCGGTCGAAGAGGGCCGTCGAGCAGTCCCTGCGCTCCTTGATGTTCGAGGAGTAGGCGCCCCGGATCAGGAGCATTCCCATCTCTTCGGCGATCCCGGCCAGTGCGCCGGACATGACCGAGCGGGATACGGCGTCGAATGTCTGATTCACTTCTGCTCCAGGATCAGGTTTCCGTGTGCGTCGATCTCGCCCGCCCAGGAGGGGCGGACGACGCAGGTGCATTCCGCGAACTCCACGACCGCGGGGCCCGAGACACGCGAGCCGGCGCCCAGCCGGTCCCGGTCGTAGACCGGTGCCTCGATCCACTGGCCGTCGATGTTCATCCGCCGGGTCTCCACGGGCCCGTCCTCGCCGGTGGCGGGGCCCTCGTGGAGGGCGGGGAGGTCGCGTTCCTTCAGGGCGACGGCGCGCAGGTTGACGTACTGGATCTCGTCGTCGGCCATGCGGTAGCCGTTGAGGCGTTCGTGTTCCTCGTGGAAGAGCGCGGGGATCTTCTCCGGGTCGTCGGCGGGGACGGTGATCTCGAAGCTCTGGCCCTTGTACCGGAGGTCCGCGTAGCGGCGGATCCCGGCGCCGGGCAGTGCGGCCCGCGCCTGCTCCTCCAGTGCGTCGAACTTGGCGAGGACCTCTTCCTGGGCCTCGCCGAGCGGACGCAGATGCGCGGCGACGAAGTCCCGGCGCAGCTCGGAGATCGCCAGCCCGAGCGCCGAGAGGACTCCCCCGACCTTCGGGACGACGACCCGCGGCATACTCAACTCCTCGGCGAGGGCGCAGGCATGGAGGGGTCCGGCGCCGCCGAAGGCGACCAGTGCGAAGGTCCGCGGGTCGAGTCCGCGCTCGACGCTGATCACGCGCAGGGCCCCGGCCATCTCCGCGTTGGTCACCGCCACGATGCCCAGGGCGAGTTGGTCGACGTCGAGCCGGACGGTGTCGCTGAGCGAGCCGATGGCCTTGCCGGCGAAGTCCCGGGACAGCGACAGGCCGCCGCCGAGCCGGGCACCGTCGCGGAGGTAGCCGAGCCACAGATTGGCGTCCGTCACGGTGGGGTCGCTGCCACCCATCCGGTAGGCCGCGGGGCCGGGCACCGCGCCCGCGGACCGCGGTCCGACGCGCAGCGCACCGCCGTCGTCCACCCAGGCGATCGACCCGCCGCCGGCACTCACGGTGTGCACATCGACCATCGGCAGCTTGACCGGGACGCCTCCGACGACCGAGTCCGTGGTGACCTGCCGGTTGCCCTCGACGACGGGGGCGACGTCGGTGCTGGTGCCGCCCATGTCGAAGGTGAGGAAGTCCTCGATCCCGGCCAGGCCCGCCACGAAGGTGGCGCCGACGACACCGCCGGCCGGGCCGGACAGGACGCAGGTGGCGGCGTGCCCGGCGGCGTCCCCGATGGTGGTGACACCCCCGGAGGACTGCATGACCAGCGGTGAGGGGACACCCTCGGCCTCGGTGCGCTCGACCAGCCGCTCCAGGTAGGCGGAGAGCTTCGGCGACAGATAGGCGTCGGCCATGGTGGTCGAGAACCGCTCGAACTCCCGGAATTCCGGGAGCACTTCACTGGAGAGCGACACATGGACGCCGGGCAGCTCCCGGCGGATCAGCTCTCCGGCCTGTTGCTCATGGGCGGGGTCCACGAACGAGAAGAGGAAGCAGACGGCGACGGCTTCCACATCGGCGCGCTTCAGTTCCTCGACGGCCGCCCGCAGGCTGTCCAGGTCGAGCGGCTCAATGACGCCGTCGGGGCCGGTCCGCTCCCGGACCGTGAAGCGCAGCCCGCGGGGCACCAGGATCTCGGGGCGGTCCTGCGTCAAGTCGTAGAGGGAGGGCCGGATCTGGCGGCCGATCTCCACCACATCGCGGAAGCCATGGGTGGTGACCAGGGCCGTCTTCGCACCGGCCCGCTCCAGCAGGGCGTTGGTCGCCACGGTCGTGCCGTGGGAGAGCGCGCCGATCGCCTGACCGGTCAGCCCGGCCGCGGCGAGGCTGCGCATGACGCCCTCGGACTGGTCGCTCGGTGTCGACTCCACCTTGGCCGTGTCGACCCGGCCTTCCCTCAGCGCGACGAGGTCGGTGAAGGTACCGCCCACGTCTATGCCTACTCCGGCAGACATTCCGACTCCTTCCGATCGTGAATATGTGCAGTATTTTGCGGATATACCGTTTCTCGGCACACCTCGGCCACGGTCATGGCCGTGCTGTAAGTCCTCTGGCCCGGTGCGGACGGCGGTGCAACTACCCTGTCGGGAACGGCAGTTCGGCGGTGGGGCCGACCCGTCCCCGGTCCGCGGCGGTCAGAGCCATGGCGGAAGGGGCTCCTCTCCCCGGTCGACGTAGTCGCCGAAGCGTCCGCCGACGAAGAGCAGCGGATCCCCCGCGCGCTCACACAGCCGGTCGACGGCACCGAACACCACCACATGGTCCCCGGCCACCACCTCCCGGTCCACGCTGCATTCCAGATGCGCCAGCGCGTCCGGCACCACCGGCACCTGATGCCCGCCGAACTCCAGGGGCAGTCCCGCGAAATGGTCCTCGCCACGACGGGCGAACCGCCGCGCGATCGGCTCCTGCCGCGCACTGAGGATGGAGACGGCGAACCGTCCGGCCTCCCGCACCGCCTCGGCGGTACGCGCGCCCTCGTTGAAGCAGACCAGCAGCAGCGGCGGGTCGAGCGAGACCGAGGTCAACGAGTTGAGTGTCATACCGTGCGGATGGCCGTCGCCGCCCTGGGCCGTGATCACCGCGACCCCGGTGGCGAAACGACCCATCGCACGGCGCATGGCCACAGGATCGCGTACCGTCATCTGACTCATCCCACTCCTCCGCGTACCGGGGCCGTCAGGCCTCGCCGTCGATGCCATAGCCGGCGAGGAACTCCTCGACATCGGCGAGGTGCCGATCGAATCCGTAGTTCCGGAAGGCGTAGCCCTTGGCGACGAACGGGGCGCCCGCGTAGAACATCTCGTACTGCTGGTGGCGGCCGCCGAACTCGGAGCCGACCACGTCCCACACCAGCTTGAACAGCTTGACCCGCTCCTCGGCCTCCACCCCCGGCGACTGGACATAGCGGTCGAAGTCGGCGCGGCTCTCCGGGTTGCGCATGTCCGCGACACCGGCGGGCAGTTGCAGCACTCCGCCGCCGGCCAGCTCCCGGAGGATCGCGATGACCCGCGGGTACAGCTCGGCCTGGAGGCCCATGGCGCCGTAGAGGGCGCGCGCGTCCGGCCGCCACATCCCGTTGGCGTCGGGCGTGGCACCGTACTCGGAGGCCAGGACGGCGGACTCCACCAGCGAGGCGATGCTGGCCAGTTCGCCCAGCTTCTCCTGTACGGCGGGGAAGCGGTCCACCCCGTTGACGGCGGTCACCTTGCGGGCGAGGCCCACCAGGAACTGCAGTTTCACGGTGAAGCGGATCTGCGCCTGCCAGTTGCCCAGCACATGTCCACCGGTCTCGAAGAACTGCTTGCGCAGTCCGGCCACATCCCGGTCGACCAGCACCCGCTCCCACGGCACCAGGACGTCGTCGAAGACGAGCAGCGCATCGGTCTCGTCGAAGCGGGAGGACAGCGGGTAGTCGTAGTGGCTGGTGGCGCCCGGCGCGTAGGGGCGGCGGCAGTACAGCTTGAGGCCCTCCGTGCTGAGCGGCAGGCTGAAGCTGTTGGCGAAGACGCGGTCCTCCGGGCTCAGCGGCTTGATGCAGGAGACGAAGATCTCGTCGGAGACGGTCGCCCCGGTGGCGAGCATCTGCGCGCCGCGGACGACGATGCCCTCGGAGTTCTCCGCGACGACCCCGACCTGGATGAAGTCGCCGTCCCAGCCGTGCGCGGTCGTCGCCCGTGAAACCTGCGGCGGGATCAGGGCGTTGGTCACATACAGGCTCTGGTCGAGCATCCTCCGGTACAGCTCGACGGCGTTGGCGCCGAAGTCCCGCGGTTCGCGGGTGAACGCCTCCGGGTGGCTGCCGAACGCCGCGATGAACGAGATGAAGTGGTCCGGGCCGCGGCCGATCCAACCGTGGTTGCGGCGCGCCCACTTCACGATCGCCTCCCGCCGCCAGGTGAGGTCCTCCCGGCTGCGCGGCACCGAGAAGATGATGTTCGCCTCACTCCCGGTCTCCGGCGCCGTGTAGATCAGGCCGTTCGCCGGGTCGGCCGCGAGGTCGTACAGTCCGGCGATGCTCTGCGCGACGGGCGCGAAAGCGGGATGGCTGGTCACGTCCTTGACGCGCTCACCGTCGACATAGACCGCACGGCCGTCCTGGAGCGAGGCCAAGTACTCGTTTCCGGTCCGCATGGGGCTCCTTCACTTTTCCAGGCATGGCCGTCACAACTTCCCGTACGGGCAAGGGGGTTGCGGCAGGGACCTCCCCCCGGTGGCCGACCTGGTGGAATACCGGGGCGGCCAGCCGCCACCGCATCCGGATGCGCGCGACCATCTTCGTTTTCGTACACCGACGGCCTACTGTCGGTATATTGTTCATACACCCAGCCCCTGTGGTGGGCAACACTCTTGTCCGGATTTCCTGTCCGGATACAACCCCCGGACCGAGATTTCCGGCAACCGTCCACGCACCGGACGGCGGGAGGCGGGGCCGGCGGACGCCCGACGGCCGTTCGGTAGGGTCGAAGGCGTTTCTCTTGTACGCCAGCACGATTTGGGGGAAGTCGGCTGCCGCCGGCACCGCACTATGACCATCAGGACCAGACGCCGGACCACCCTGCTCGGAGCGCTCACCGCGCCCGCACTCGCTCTCGCGCTCACCGCCTGCGGCGGCTCGTCGGACTCCGGCTCCGACTCCGGCAAGCCGTCCGCCCAGACGAGCGGTTCCGGTGAGACCGCCGAGCCGAAAGTCGCCTCGTTCCCCGTCGGCAAGCCCTTCGGGGACGCCGTCTGGACCGCCCGGATCAGCACCCCGTCCATGGGATCGGTGATCAAGAGCAGGGGCGCGCCGGTGGCGGTGCGCGCGGACCGGGTGCTCGTCGAGTACCAGAAGTTCAACACCCGCGCGGTGCAGGCGTTCTCCGACACCGGTGAGAAGGTCTGGACGCACAAGCTGTCCGAGCACGCCCAGGTCCTCTTCCTGGACAAGACGGTGGCCGTCCTGGAGAAGGGCGAGTCCAAGGCGTCGGGACTGGACAAGCCGGGTCAGGTCACCAAGGTCACGCTGCTGTCGCAGGCCGACGGCTCGGCGGTCTCCGAGACCGAGATCCCCGACACGGTGGCGACCAACGGGTTCGCCACCCTGGCGTACTACGAGGGCGAGTCGGTCCGCGTCCTGAGCGAGGCGGGCAAGCCCCTGGAGGCTCCGGGCGTCTCCGCCACCAAGGACGTCGGCCTGATCGGGGAGATCCCCTTCTGGCGGGACGAGGACCGCAACGTCACCACCGCGTCCTGGTCGGCGGGCAAGGACCTCGGGATCGACACGTCCGACCTCATCGAGTCCGAAGTACAGGCCATCGACAACAAGCAGGGCCTGATGCTGCTCTCGGTGACATCCGGACCCAGGGCGGAACGGACCTTCTACGGGGTGAAGGCCGACACCGGCAAGGCGTTCGAGATCGACTGCCCCAACGCCCGGGAGACCGACAGCTTCACCGATGTCACCACCAACAGCCCGAACGGCCAGTACGGGGTCATCGACTCCGTGGTGCTCTCCGGGACCGAGGGCAGGTGCCTCGGCGGTGGCGAGCAGAAGGACGTCAAGCTCACCGCCGTCGACGACAACGGCACCGCCTACGGCACCGCCGAGGAGAATGAGCTGGCGGTCATCACGGCCGACGGGAAGGCCGAGGTCTCCCAGCTCCCCGGCGGCGCCTCGGCGCCGATCGGGGTCATGAAGGGCGATATCGCCGTCCACTGGAACCAGTCCGCGGGAATCCTCTCGGGGAACCCGATCAAGTAGCCACCGGCAGAACAGCGCACGGAACCCCCGCGGACCTCGCCGCGGGGGTTCCGTGCGTTCAGCGGTGGACCAGGCTGACCTGGGACGCCGATCGCGAACCGCCGCCGTTGCGGGGCAGGTTGAGCTGGAAGGACACGAAGGCGGGACGGTAGCGGCTGCTGACGGCGAGGACGGTGTCGCCGCGGTCGTCGGTCACCGCGCCGGTCATCAGGAAGACGGGGGCGTTGACGTCCTCGTGGAGCAGGGCGGCATGGCGGGAGGTGAGGGTGCCGATGTCGAGCTGGAACTGCCCGCCGCCCAGCGTGACGGCGAAGTGGTCCTCGATCGCGGCGTAGACGGACACCGTGTTCAGGTCGAGATCGCGCAGCCCGGCGAACCGCGGGTAGGGCAGATAGAGCTCCTCCAGGGCGACCGGTTCCTCGTCGGTCTTGCGGACGCGGTCGATCCGCAGCAGCCGCTTGACCCTGGCGGGGAAGGTGACGCCGGCCGGCCCGCGGTGCTCGTCGATCTCGGTGACGCCGATGACCTCCGAGGACGGTGTCCGCCCCTCGGCCATCATCTGCTCGGTGAAGCCGATCAGCCGGGTCAGCGGGTAGTCGGACCGCTGCGCCTTGACGAAGGTGCCGCGGCCCGAAGTCCGGTACAGCAGACCGTCGTTGGCGAGCCGGGTGATGGCCTGGCGCATGGTCCCGCGGCTCACGTCGAGGGCCTCGGCGAGGTCGATCTCCCGGGGCAGCATCTGGTCGGCGGCGAGCGCGTGGTCGACGATCATGCGCCGCAGTTCCTGGTAGATCTGCTCGTGCAGCGGAATCGCACTGGTGCGATCCAGTGCGATGGATGAGAACGCCTCGCCGTGCAGTGCCTCCGCTGTCATATGTCCAATCATACGGGGCGGTACAGCCGGTATGTACAGACGCAATCGACTTCTGGCTGAAGCTCGCCCCTCTCCGCCGGGTCACACCCGCCTCGACAGGACACTCGACAGGGCGCTCGACGGGACACTCGACGGGACATTCGGGCAATTCGCTCCAGACGTCTCTTGACAGGTCGGCGGCGCAACCTCATCGTAAGTCTAAACATATGAACCAGCCGCTAGGTTCCTGTTCTCAACGGTGAGGCGAACGCCATGACACACACCCCGGCAGCGGAAGCCGGCTCCACCCTCCAAGTGGAGTCCAGAAGCTATGAGTTCGTCCCCCTGGAGGAACGGCACGGCAAGACACGCAACCTCTTCTCCCTGTGGTTCGGGGAGCAACTGTCCAGCTTCGCTCTGGTCACCGGAGCGCTGGCGGTCAGCCTGGGGCTGAACTTCTGGTGGGCGATAGCCGCCATCGTCCTCGGCAATCTGATCGGCGCGACGATGATGGCCGGCCACTCCGCCCAGGGGCCCGCGCTCGGGCTGCCGCAGATGATCCAGTCACGCGCCCAGTTCGGCTTCTACGGGACCCTGCTGCCGCTGGTGATCACCTGGGTGATGTATGTGGCGTTCTCCGCGGTGGCGGTGGTGATCGCCGGGCAGGGCTTCCAGTCGGTGTTCGGCGGCTCGCTCGCCCTGTGGATCGCCGTCTCCGTGGTGCCGATCCTGGTACTGGCGATCGTCGGCTACGACATGATCCACAGCAGCATCAAGTACATCGGCTGGGTCATGGGTGTGCTGTTCATCGTGGTGGCGGTGCTGCTGTTCCGCCACGGTGTGAGCATGGACCAGCTCGGCCACGGCGGGTTCTCCTGGTCGTCCTTCCTCGGTGCGACCTCGCTGTTCGTCACCTGGCAGCTCACCTACGCGCCCTATGTGTCGGACTACTCCCGCTACCTTCCGCCGCACGAGACCAAGGGCGCCTTCTGGTACACCTACGTCGGCACCGTGGGCGGCTCGGTCGTGGTGATGGTGCTGGGTGCGGCGGTGGCCACCCTGGCGCCGACCGCGGATGTGGTCCAGACGGTGCGGAATCTGGGCGGCGGCACGGGCGGCGGGATCATCGTGGTGATGCTCGCCATCGGGCTGATCATCGTGAACTCCACCAACATCTACGGCGGCACCATCAGCACGCTGACCCTGCTCCAGCACTTCAAGGACATCAGGTCCACCGTGCCGAAGCGGGTGGCCGCGGCGCTGCTGATCGGCGGCCTCGCCGTACTGGCGGGCATCGCCGGCTCGGCCGACTTCGTCGACAACCTGATCAACTACCTGAACTTCGTGCTGTACTTCATGATCCCGTGGACGACGGTCAACCTGGTCGACTTCTACGTCATCCACCACGGCTCGTACCGCACCGAGGACTTCTTCTCCAAGAACGGCACCTTCGGCCGCTGGGGTATGCCCGCGATCGCCACCTATCTGATCACCTTCGTCATCGAGGTGCCGTTCATCAACACCACTGTCTTCGAAGGGCCGTTGGCGCGGGCCATGGGCGGAGTCGACCTGGCGTGGCTGGTGGGCCCGGTGGTGTCGATCCCGCTGTACCTGGTGCTGGCCAAGCGCAAGCTGCGGATCCGGCATCTGTCGATGCCCTCCGCCGCGGAACTGCTGGACGGGGAGCCGGCGGAGGGCCTGCGAACGGGCGGCAAGGAAGCAGAGTCGTCGCGGTGAAACGCGTCGTCCTTCTCGGCAGCAGCGGCGGCAACCTCCACCGGTTGGGCGGGGCCGATCCCGCGCAGCTCATCCGCATCGTGCAGAAGCAACTCCGCAAGGCCGGGGTCGAGTTGAAGGCGGCGTGCTTCGTGTCCGCCGACGCCTCTCTGGACGCGGTCACCGAGACCGCCACCGGCTCGCTGTGGGAGCTGCACGACGGGGCGCCGCATCTGGTGGAGGCGGGCAGGCTGGCGAAGATCAACGAGCTGGCGCAGGACCAGGACGCGGCCATCGCCGAGCTGATCGGCTCCGGTGAGGTGGACGGCGTCATCCTGATCAGCGCCGACCCGCACGGTACGAACCAGGCGAGTGTCGCCGCCGCGGCCGCGCACCGGCTGCCCGCGGCGGGCAGCGGCGGCAGTTCCGTCGCCGCCGCGGAGGCACTCGGTATCCGGTTCGTGTCCGCCTCCGGCACCACCGGCACCACCAACCACACCCGGGCGATCAGCTACACCTCCGGTTTCGCCCGGGAGTGGAAGCTGAAGTACCGGCCGGTGGACCTGCCCACCTCACCGGCCGGCTGGTGGCGCCGCTACGATCCGCGGCCGGTGCTGGTGGACGCGCTGCCGGCGATTCTGGCGATCGCCGTCGGGGTCGGTATCGCGCAGTTCTTCGGCGCCGGGACCCGCGACCACCTTGTGGGCCTGCTGGTGCCGCTGGTGCTGGTCAGCATCAGCTACACCGCTTCGTCCCGGGTGGGCAGTGTGGGCCAGGCCGGGCACATCGCCGGGGTGCTGGCGGGTGTGCTGGCCTCCAACGGAGGGGTGCTGACGGCGCTGGTCGCCGGGTTCCTCGCGGGGACCCTGGCCGATCTGGCCGCCAGCGGCGCACTGCGCCACCGGGTCCCGGCCACCGGCGCCAACATCATCGCCAGCGGCGGTGCGGGGCTGGTCGCGGGCGCGCTCGCCCGGCTGCTGCTGTCCGGGCCCGGCCATGCGCTGGACCACTGGTGCGCCCGCGCCCTGTCCTTCGGGCTGACGCACGCGGGTGTGTGGATCGGTGCCGCGGTGGGCGCCTGTATGTGGTGGGTGCTGCTGCGCGGTTACTACCACTCCTTCGTGCTGCCGCTGATGGTCGTGGAGTTCAGCGCGGGCGGTACCTCGTTCCTGGCCGCGATCGACATGGTCGCCCTGGTCGCCGTCTCGGCCGGGGTCGCCGCCGCCGCGATCCTGCTGCCCCGCACCCCGGGCGACCGCAAGCCCGCCCGGCGCACCCTCGGCATCAACAGCCTGCTCGGCACCTATGTCGAGGGCAGCTTCCCGCACGTCAGAGCCGGCCGGGCCGCGCAGGCCGTGGCCGTCGTCGCGGCGACGGCGGGCGGGGCCGTGGTCGGAGCGTGCCACGGCATGGGCGTCACCTATGTCCCGCTGTTCGCCCTGCCCGTCGTCGGCACCGCCCACTTCGGCCTGCTGGCCGCCCTGCTCGTCTCCGCCGGGATCGCCCTGTGCGGATTCGCCACCCTGAACCTGCGTGCGCGCCGCCAGGCCGTCACCGCAACCACCGAGCAACACCCCTAGGAGAGTCACCGAGATGTTCGCTTCCGCCGATATGCAGCGCCGCCGTGAACGCGGAATGGCCAAGGTCCGTGCGGCGATCGCCGAGCACGGCGGCACCACCCTGCTGAGTACCGGCATCACCGCCGACGACGCCCGGCTGGCCAAGGCCGTGGTCGACTCCGGCGTCCGGATGCTGGAACCCAACCACCCCGCCATCGCCCTCGCCCGCGGTCTGCACGGCGTCCAGGACATGCACTCCGCGGAGAACGTCCGCCACGAGGTGACCATGGGCGAGGTGGACCGCGTCGTCCGCGGCATCCGCTCCGTGGTCGGCCCCGACATCTTCATCACCGTCGGCATCCCGGGCGGCTTCACCGAACTCGACCCGGTCGATCTGACCGAGGCCGACTTCACCAACCTCGCCCGCTCCGGCGCCGACTGCCTGCACACCCACAAGGCCAGCCTGGCCGACCTGGAGGAGTGGGTGGAGGTCGCGCACCGCAACGGCCTGCTGGTCGACGCGTACATCTCCCACCCCGGCGACCGGCACCCCTTCGGCATCCCCGCCGAGACCCCGGCCGAGGTCGCCGAGGTCGCCAAGCGGATCGAGGACATCGGCGTCGACATGATCGGCCTGATGACCGGCATGTCCTACGGGGGTGCCGCGGCCGGCGAGATCGACAAGGAGGTCGCCGACCGGCTGGCGGCCCTGGTGGAAGCGGTGTCGGTGCCCACCCTCGCGGAGGGCGGGATCAACATCGGCAACCACCGGGCGTTCCGCGGCACCGGTGTGAACATCCTGGTCGTCGGCACCTCCTTCGACGATGTCGCCCGCACCGCCGTCGCGGACACCGCCCGGCAGTATCTGGGCGCCGCCTGAACCGGGCCCGACCGGTGGGGCCTTTCCCGGCCCGGACAGGTCCGAACGTTAAGTATGTTCAAACATAGGAGTGAGATGGTGACCGCCATCGCCGGGCCTTCCGGCACCGCCCCCGCGACAGTCGTCCTCCAGCCCAGCGCCCTCACCGTCGAGGAGGTCGTCGCCGTCGCCCGGCACGGCGCCCCGGTCGAGCTGGGACCGGCCGCGCTCGCCGCCCTCGACACCGCCCGCGCCCATGTCGAGACCCATGCCGCGTCGGACGCCGCGATCTACGGCGTCTCCACCGGCTTCGGCGCCCTGGCCTCCACCCGGATCGACGTCGCACTGCGCGACAGCCTCCAGCACTCGCTGGTGCGCTCCCACGCGGCCGGCTCCGGTCCCGAGGTCGAGACCGAAGTGGTGCGGGCCCTGATGCTGCTCCGCCTGCACACCTTCGCCACCGGCCGTACCGGGGTCCACCGGCAGACCGCCCGGTTGTACGCGGACATGCTCAACGCCGGGCTGACTCCGGTGGTGCACGAGTACGGGTCGCTGGGCTGCTCCGGCGACCTCGCGCCGCTCGCCCACTGCGCGCTCGCCGCGATCGGCGAGGGCGAAGTCCGCGACCGTACAGGCGAGTTGAAGCCCGCCGCGAAGGCACTCGCCGAGGCCGGTCTCACCCCGGTGACCCTCGGGGCCAAGGAGGGCCTGGCCCTCATCAACGGCACCGACGGAATGCTCGGGATGCTCTGCCTGGCCCTCACCGACCTCAGCGCCCTCGCCACCCACGCCGACCTCACCTGCGCCATGAGCGTGGAGGCCCTGCTCGGCACCGACCGCGTGTTCGCCGAGGACCTCCAGGCCGTACGGCCCCACCCCGGGCAGCAGGACTCCGCCTCCAACCTCCGTGCCCTCATGGCCGGTTCGGCGATCGTGGCCAGCCACCGCGGCGAGGACTGCACCGTCGTCCAGGACGCCTACTCGCTGCGCTGCGCCCCCCAGGTCGCCGGAGCGGTACGCGCCACCATCGACCACGCCGCCCAGGTCGCCCGGGTCGAACTCGCCAGCGCCGTCGACAATCCGGTGGTGCTGCCCGACGGCCGTATCGAGAGCAACGGCAACTTCCATGGCGCGCCCGTCGGTTACGTCCTCGACTTCCTCGCCATCGCCGCCGCCGACCTGGCCTCCATCAGCGAGCGCCGCACCGACCGCCTGCTCGACCCGGCCCGCAGCAACGGACTGCCCGCCTTCCTCGGTGCCGACCCCGGCGTGGACTCCGGCCTGATGATCGCCCAGTACACACAGGCCGCCCTGGTCAGCGAACTCAAGCGGCTCGCGGCGCCCGCCAGTGTCGACTCCATCCCGTCCTCCGCGATGCAGGAGGACCACGTCTCCATGGGCTGGTCGGCGGCGCGCAAACTGCGCCGCTCCATCGACGCCCTCACCCGCGTCCTGGCCGTCGAGGCGATGGCCGCCGCCCGCGCCCTCGACCTGCGCGCCCCGCTCTCCCCCGCACCCGCGACCGCGGCCGCCGTCGAGCGGCTGCGCGAGGCGGTACCCGGGGCGGGCGGCGACCGCTGGCTGGCCCCGGAGATCGAAGCCACCGTCGGCCTGCTGCGCGAGGGCGAACTCCTCACCGCCGCCCGGAAGTTCACCGGCCCCCTCACCTGACCCGTCCCCTGCTCCCGAAGGCCCCCGAAGCTCCCGAAGCTCCCGAACGGAGAGAGATGACCTCCACCCAGCCCCCGCCCGGCGCACCCCTGATCCGCCGTATCGACCTGCGCGGCACCGGAAGCAACGGCCACGACGTTCTGCCCCGGGCGGAACTCGACGTCGAAGCCGCCATCGAACTCGTCCGCCCGCTGTGCGACGACGTCCGCACCCGCGGCTCGGCGGCCGTCCGTGAGCTGACCCGGCGCCTCGACGGCGTCGACGTGCCCCAGCCGCGCGTCCCGGCCCGGCACCTCTCCGACGCGCTGGCCGCGCTCCAACCGGAGGTCCGCGCCGCGCTGGAGGAAGCCGTCCGCCGCACCCGCCTGGTGCACCGCGCCCAGCGCCGCACCGACCACACCGTGACCGTCGCCGAGGGCGCCACCGTCACCGAGCGGTGGGTGCCCGTGAGCCGCGTCGGCCTCTATGTGCCGGGCGGTCTGACGGTCTATCCCAGCAGCGTCATCATGAACGTCGTCCCCGCGCAGGAAGCCGGGGTCGGCTCGCTCGCGGTCGCCAGCCCGCCGCAGCGGGACACCGGACTGCCGCACCCCGTCGTCCTCGCGGCCTGCGCGCTGCTGGGCGTCGAGGAGGTCTACGCGGTGGGCGGCGCGCAGGCGATCGCCATGTTCGCGTACGGCACCGAGGACTGCCCGCGCGCCGACCTGGTCACCGGCCCCGGCAACGTCTATGTCGCCGCGGCCAAGCGGCTCCTCAAGGGCGTCATCGGCATCGACTCCGAGGCCGGGCCCACCGAGATCGGCATCCTCGCCGACGACAGCGCCTCCCCCGTCCACCTGGCCGCCGACCTCATCTCCCAGGCCGAGCACGACCCGCGCGCCTCCTGCCTGCTGGTCACCGACAGCCCGGCCCTCCTGGACGGTGTCGACGACCAACTGCACCGCCAGATCGAGGTGACCAAGCACCGCGAACGGGTGGAGACGGCCCTGACCTCGCAGTCCGCCCTCGTCCTGGTGGACGGACCGGAGCAGGGGCTCGCCGTCGTCAACGAGTGGGCCGCCGAGCACCTGGAGATCCTCACCCGCGACGCGGACACCGTCGCCGAAGGCGTCACCAGCGCAGGCGCCGTCTTCGTCGGCCCCCACAGCCCGGTCAGCCTGGGCGACTACCTCGCCGGCTCCAACCACGTCCTGCCCACCGGCGGCACGGCCCGCCACAGCAGCGGCCTCTCCGTCCAGTCCTTCCTCCGCGGCATCCATGTGGTCAAGTACGACCGCGACGCGCTGGCCGCGGTCGCCGACCACATCGACGCACTCGGCAGCGCGGAGGACCTCCTCGCCCATGTCAACGCCGTCCGGGTCCGGGTGCCGCGATGAACCTCACCAGCACCGAGCCGACGCTGCCGATCCGGCCCGAGCTCCGCGGCCGAACCCCTTACGGCGCACCGCAGTTGGAGGTGGCCGTCCAGCTCAACACCAACGAGAACCCGCACCCGCCCTCCCCCGCCCTGGTGGCAGCCGTCACCCGCGCCTGCCACGACACGGCCACCGGTCTCAACCGCTACCCGGACCGCGAGGCCACCGTCCTGCGCGCCGCCCTCGCCGGCTACCTCACCGAGTCCACCGGCACCGTCCTCGCCGAGGACCGGCTCTGGGCGGCCAACGGCTCCAACGAGATACTGCAACAGCTCATGCAGGCGTTCGCCGGGCCCGGCCGCACCGTCCTCGGCTTCGAACCCACCTACTCGATGCACCGCACCATCACCGAAGCCACCGGCGGCACCTACGTCAGCGTCCCGCGCCGCCCCGACTTCACCATCGACACCGCCGAGGCCGTCGCCGCCGTCCGACGCCTGCGTCCCGATGTCGTCTTCCTCTGCAACCCCAACAGCCCCAGCGGCACCTCCTCCGACCACGAGCTGATCACCAGCCTCTACGAGGCGGCCACCGGGCTCGTCGTCATCGACGAGGCCTACGCCGAGTTCTCCGGCCGGCCCTCCGCCACCACCCTCCTCGACGGCCGCCCGCGACTGGTCGTCTCCCGCACCATGTCCAAGGCCTTCGCGTTCGCGGGCGCCCGTATCGGGTACCTCGCCGCGGACCGGGCCCTGGTCGACGCCCTGCGCCTGGTCCGGCTGCCGTACCACCTGTCCTCGCTCACCCAGGCCGTGGCCGTCACCGTCCTCGACCACCGGGCCGACGTCCTCAGCACCTTGCCCGAGGTCACCGCCCAACGCGACCGGATGCTGCGCGAGTTGCCCGCGCTGGGCCACCAAGTCCTGCCGTCCGACGCCAACTTCGTCCTCTTCGAGACCCGCGAGGACGCCGCCACCACCTGGCGGCGCCTGCTCGACCACCAGGTCCTCGTCCGCGATGTCGGCTTCGGCCACCGGCTGCGCGTCACCGCCGGCACCCGGGCCGAGACCACCGCCTTCCTCGACGCGATCCAGGCCCTCGGATGAACCGCACCCCCGCCGCCCCCACACCCCGGGACGACCTCGCCCTCTGCCACCGCCTCGCGGACGCCGCCGACGAGATCACCGTCCACCGCTACCAGGCCACCGATCTGCGCGTCACCAGCAAACCCGACGCCACCCCGGTCACCGACGCCGACCAGAGCGTCGAACAGACCCTGCGCGCCCGCATCGAAGCCGAACGCCCCGGTGACGCCGTCCACGGGGAGGAGTACGCCGACACCGGCACCGGGCCCCGCCGCTGGATCATCGACCCCATCGACGGAACGAAGAACTTCCTTCGCGGCGTGCCCACTTGGGCCACCCTGATCAGCCTCTCCGTGGACGGGGAGGTCACCGCCGCCGTGGTCTCCGCCCCGCTGCTGGGCCGCCGCTGGTGGGCCGGGCAGGGCCTCGGTGCCTTCACCCGCACCACCCTGCCGGGCACCCCGGATGCGCCCCGGCAGATCCACACCTCGCGGATCGCGGACCTCGCCGACGCCTCACTGTCGTACTCCAGCCTCACCGGATGGCGCCAACTCGGCCTGCTCGCCGGCTTCCTCCAGCTGCACGACACCACCTGGCGGCAGCGGGCCTTCGGTGACTTCTGGTCGTACATGCTGCTCGCCGAGGGCGCCGTCGACATCGCGGCCGAACCGGAGGTGGCCCTCCACGACCTCGCCGCGGTCTCCCTGATCGTCACCGAGGCCGGCGGCACCTTCACCGATCTGCACGGCACACCCGGCCCGGACGGCGGCAGCGCCGTCGCCACCAACACCCTGCTGCACACACCGGTCCTCGACGCGCTCCACAGCCACCGCTGACACACCACCCCGAGAAGGGACGGACAGCCATGCCCGCCAACTCCCCGCGCACCGCCAGGATCAGCCGAGCCACCAAGGAGACCTCCATCGAGCTGGAACTCGACCTGGACGGCACCGGGCAGGTCGACATCTCCACCGGCGTCGGCTTCTACGACCACATGCTCACCCAACTCGGCCGGCACGGCCTCTTCGACCTCAGGATCCACACCCGGGGCGATCTGCACATCGACACCCACCACACCGTCGAGGACACCGCCATCGCCCTCGGCCAGGCCTTCGACCAGGCCCTCGGCGACCGCCGCGGCGTCTCCCGCTACGCCGACCGCTCCATCCCCCTCGACGAGGCCCTCGCCCGCGTCGTCGTCGACGTCTCCGGGCGCCCCTATCTGGTCTTCACCCAGCCCGAGGGCCTGGCGCCCACCATCGGCGACTACGACACCACCCTCACCCAGCACGTCTGGGAGTCGTTCGCCTTCAACGCCAGGATGGCGCTCCATGTCGACGTCCTCCGCGGCCGCAACGCCCACCATGTCGCCGAGGCCCAGTTCAAGGCAGCCGCCCGAGCCCTGCGCGACGCCTGCGCCCTCGACCCCCGAGAGCCCGGCATCCCCTCCACCAAGGGCCTGCTCTAGCCGTACCGGCACCGCAGAGGTCCGGCACCCGGCAGGCCGAATGCCCTGTGCGGCGTGCCGACGCTGGTGACCGTCCGGGAGAGCTCGCAGGACTGGCTCACCGCGCTCACCGGCTGTGAGGCCTTCGACCAGGAGGACCGGCCGCTCGGCTCCTTCGGACTGCTGCGGCATCGAGAAGCCCAAGGTGCAGGACGACGGGTACCGCCTCACCGTCCACGAGGACGCCGTCGACCGGCAGTTGTTCTTCGCGCTGGCGGTGACGATGGAGGCACGGCAACGCGGCCAGAGGATGTGTCTCCCGGCGGGCCGTACCCCGAACGGCCTCTGCTCGGTTGCGGTCGGCGGGGCGGCGTTCGAAGACTCGGGCATGACCCATGCACCGGACAACCAGCAGCCGTCGGACCGCGACCCCGAGGGGGCGGCCTTCGGGCTGCTGGGCCGGCTGGCCCACTCCGCCTGGCAGGCCGTGCTGTTCGCGGGCGTCGCCTCGCTGATCCTGGGCGTCCTCGCCCTGGCGTGGCCGGGCGCCACCCTGCTGGCCGCGGGAATCCTCTTCGGTATCTACCTCCTGGTCAGCGGGGTGTTCCAACTCGCCGCGGCGTTCGGCGCGCATGTCTCGGGCGGGCTGCGCGTCATGGCGTTCATCAGCGGTGCGCTGGCGGTCGTGCTGGGCCTGTTCTGCTTCCGCGACGCCGCCCGCTCGGTACTGCTGCTGGCGCTGTGGATCGGTATCGGCTGGCTGTTCCGCGGCATCACCCAGACCATCGCCGCGGCTTCGGACCCTGCGGTCCCGGCCCGCGGCTGGCAGATCTTCCTCGGCATCGTCAACGCCCTCGCCGGTATCGTGCTGATCGTCTCCCCGGTCGCCTCCGTCGCCGTCCTGGTGGTGCTCACCGGGATCTGGCTGGTGGTCGTGGGCGCGGTCGAGATCGTCACGGCGTTCCAGATCCGCGGCCGCGCCCAGCGCATCCTTCAGGGCCTCTGAGCCCTCACCCGCCCTAGGCCGTGGACCGGTCCCGTACGTCGGGCAGTTGCCGGAAGCCTGCCGACCGGTAGGTGGCCACGGCGCCGGTGTCGGCACTCGGGGTGGCGACCAGCGCGCTCGACGCGCCCAACTCCCGCAGTGCGGAAGCCGCGGCCACGGTGATCGCCCTGCCGAAGCCGCGGCCACGATGTCCCCGGTGCACACCCATCGGCTCCAGCAGCCCCGGCCGGCCCGCGCCCGCCGACCACGCCGTCACCCCCGCAACCGCCTCACCCCGCTCGTCGTACGCCACCAGGCAACGGGCATCGGCGTACGGCGACCCGGCCGCCATCCGGTGCCAGTGCTCGCCGGTGAACGCCGACCCGTCGAAGGCCGCCCGATGCACCGCGGCCCGCGCGCCTGCCTGCTCCGGCCCGATCACCTCGATACGTACGCCCGGAACGGGCACCGGCTCGGTGAGTTGTCGGCGCAGCGGTGTCCACGCCTCCCCCTCGTGCCAGCCGTGCTCGGCCAGCAGATCCCGGACCAGCGCACCCGACGGCACCTCGATGTCCGCCTTCCCCGCGGGCAGTACGCCGCGCTCCGGGTCGGTCACATCCGCGAGCAACCGCCGTGCCAGCTCCACGTCTTGCCGGGCGTCCGGCGCGATGGTCAGCCGCAGCAGGCGGGGGCCGTCCAGCAGGCCGACGGCGAGTATCCGCCCGTCGCGGCGCCAGGTCCTGACCGCCGCGGCCGTGGCCTCCGCGCCGAACCGCCAGAACCAGCCCAGGTCTCCCGGATGGAGTTGCATCGGCGCCGCGTCGTCCTGCCACTCCCGCAGCGCCCCCACTGCTTCTTCCAACAGACCAACTCGGCGCTCTGGCCACACAGTTGCCATACACCCGATGGCACACCATGGCAGCGACACCCCGCACTCGATTTTTCAGTCGGCCCTCAGCCGGTCACTCCCGGCCGGTCGGTGGCCCTCGGCTCAACTCGCCTTGTCGCGCATGATGATCTTGCCGTCGGCGTCCGCGTACAGCCGTGCGCCGCCGTACTCGTCGACGGCGACGATCTCCAGCACCACGACCTCGTCGTCCCGGTCCACCTCGGCGGACTTCAGGCCCACATGGACACCGGACACCGACGCCTTCTTCAGCCCGAGTCCGGTCTCGGCGGTCCGCATGAGCCGGGGCAGCGCGTCCCAGTTCACCTTGGCGATGTCGAAGGACGCGCGACCATCCGACCGGTATCCGCTGCGCTTCTCGCCCTTCCCCTCCTTGTAGTCGAAGTAGTCCCACACCTTTCCGTCCTTCGACGGCACCTGGGCGGAGGCACGGGGCACCTCCAGGTCGAAGTTCATCACCCTCGTCGTGCCCATCACCTTCTTCAACTCGCGTACGACCCTGCGGGCCCCGGCGGGTGTGCGCAGGTTCTCCCGCACGGTGGGTGAGGCGGTGGGTGAAGTGCTGGACGGGGGCGGGGAGTTGTGGTGCGCGGGCGATCTGTCCTCGCCGAAGGAGAGCAGGTCCCCCCGGAACACCAGACCGGCGGTGAGGGCCGCCAAGGTCACGGGTACCAGCACCCAACGGCGCCCCCGTCCGGTACGGCTCCCGGCCCCGGTCCCTGCCTTGGCACCTCCCGCGTCGACCGTGTCACCCTCCAACCGGCCGATGGTCTCGCCCGCTCCCGCCGCCAACTCACCGGTGTCAACGGCCCGTTCGGGACGTGCGTCGGCGGCTGGCGACTTCGGTACCGAGAGGATCGTCCGGGACCGTTCCCCCGCGGCCTCCGCCAGCAGTTGGTCCAGGTACTCCGCGTCCGGCCGGGAGGCCACGTCCTTGATGAG